>JADWMH010000051.1 GCA_015767355.1 Gammaproteobacteria bacterium | reverse complement strand
CTTACTGAAAACAGACGAGAGAGACGATATGAACAATAAATTCAAACTGGCAGCGACACTGATGTCACTGGGTATGGCGACAGCTGTACAGGCGGTGTGGATGGAAAAGGGTGGCGAGCGCGAGGAAGCGCTGCATCTCACTCCTAATCATGAAAATGGCATCGAGGTCTACGAGGTGTGTGCCGGCTGTCACCTGACGGAGGGTTGGGGAAAGCCGGACGGGACATTCCCGCAGCTGGCCGGGCAGCACAAAGAGGTGCTGGTCAAGCAGCTTGCAGATATTCGCGCCAAGAACCGTGACAATCCGACCATGTATCCCTTTGCGCTGCCGGAATCCATTGGCGGCGCCCAGGCGCTGGCGGATGTTGTTGCGTACGTAGAAAAATTACCGATGGATCCGGACAATGGCAAGGGCGAATGGGCTGAAGGTACCCCGGAGTTTGACCTGGGTAAGAAGCTTTACGCCGATAACTGCGTACAGTGCCACGGCGACAACGGAGAAGGGGATAAAGAGAAGTTTTATCCGCTGATTCAGGGACAGCACTACAACTACATGCTGCGTCAGTTCGCGTGGATCCGTGACGGCAAGCGCCGCAACGCCAATCCCGATATGATCAAGCAGATCCAGGGCTTCTCAGACAAGGATATGGAAGCAGTCATTAACTATGTCTCAAGGATCAAGGTTCCCAAGGAGAAACTCGCGCCCTCCAAGGAGTGGTTGAATCCTGATTACGATTGATCATTGCCGCATCCACCATTGGACTAATCTGAGTGCTGTCATTGCGAGGGAGCCAAAGCGACCGCGGCAATCTTAAGCAGATTGCCGCGTCGGCTGGGCCTCTTCGCAATGACCTGGTGGATGCGCTGTCGCTTATCCCCCCTACAAGTTCGCGGTCGGAAGACAGCTCCTGCATTCTCTGTTTTTTCACAGCAACTCTGCGGTTTTGATCATGAGCAAAAAAAATCTTATCAGCAGCGTATTGATCGCTGCCGCCATCGGCATACTGATCGCGATCTATTATTCACCGATCTGGTGGGTTGCGCTGACGGCGCCAAACTATCCGGAAGAGGCCTTTCCGGATGGCGTGCGCATCGAATTCCACATGAACGGGGTTTTCAACGGCTGTAAAAAAATCGAAAAGGAGGAAATCAGCGAAGTCGAGGCACTCGACTGTGTGCATGAGATGGACACCATCAACCACTACGTGGGGATGTATCCGATCGCATCAGGCGGAGTCATCGAACGAGCGTTTTCACAGTTTCTGGTCGCTCTGCTTGGCATCATGCTGCTGGGCTTCCTGTGCCGCAAGCCAAAAATCCGCATGCTGATCATGAGTGTCGGTTTTGCCGGGCTGGCCGTGTGGATGTATTTGACCTGGTATGCAAAGGATGGTCTCTCCTACCAGAACCCGGGATATATTCATGCGCTGGTTACTGCGCTCGACCAGGATACTGAAAGAGATCGTCCGGCCTTTGATGTCGACGAGATCGATGCCAAACCCAGTGAGGCTCTGGTTAAACTCCGTGATGCTCAGGGTATTGAAGTCGGGAGTCCGGCCTCAGTGCGGCCTGCTGAAGATACGAGATCCGAGAAGCAGGCGAATATCGATCACCTGCGCGGGACGTTCGACAAATCCCAGGAGCGTAAGCCTGAAGCTGAACGCCTGAGCTGGGATGGCAGTGGTTCACAGATGATGTCGTGGCACTATGCGACCAGTCTTGGCAAGTATTTCAACAACCAGGAGGAGATCCGGCCAATGGTCGCAACCATGGCTATGGTAGCTGAAGGGCTCTTCTGGGGTATCCTGGCTGTGATGGTCGTGCTGGTATTCGGTGCACGCAAGAACAGCGGCCTGTTTTACTGGCTGCTGATTTTGGTTCCAATGGCGCTGCCGCTGTTCTTTCTTATCGAATACTCCGCCTGGTTATGGTGGTATGGCCATACCCTGAATGCGATGGGCGCCTTCACGGTCAAACCCTTCATGCCGACCGTATTCGGCCAGGGCAAGGTGGCGCAGTTTACAACCCACTCCTATCCCTCCATCGGTTTTGGACTGATGCTGCTGATGTCGGTACTGCTGGCGCTGGCGGCGCTGATGAGGCGTAAAGCACTCAAAGAAGAAGAGTAGTGAAACTGAGGCGGGTGTTCATAGGATGTGTTGAGCTTGCGAAGCGCATCTGTTGTGTTCGATGCGCTTCGTTCCTCAGCACATCCTATGTGCTGCTGTTGTTAACAGGTTTCCCGTTATTCGCTTCTGCATCGCAATACCCCTCGATGCAGGAGCTTGTCGATGCGGTGGAGGAGGGCGGAACGCTGATTCCTCCACCCGGCATTTATGCCGGCCCGGTCGTCATCGACAAGCCGATGACCATCGATGGCAGTCACAAGGTCACCATCGATGCCGGCGGTAAAGGCACCGTGGTATTGCTCGATACCGATGGTGCGACTCTGAAAAACCTGCATCTCACCAACTCCGGCGAATCACACAATGACCTTGACTCGGGCGTGCAGGTTCGCGGCAAGTTCAATGTCGTCAAGGACAACCTCATCGACGACTGCCTCTTCGGTGTCGATCTGCAGCAGTCTGAACATAACATTGTGCGCCGCAACAGGATCAGCTCCAAGACATCTTTCGGTCTGGGACAGCGCGGCGATTCGATACGTATGTGGTACAGCTTTCACAACAAGATTACCGATAATATCATCACTGGTTCACGTGATATGGTGGTGTGGTATTCGGCGGACAATACCATCAGTAGAAACACTGCATCAGGCAGCCGCTACTCTCTGCATTTCATGTATTCCCGCTATAACAAGGTGGAAGAGAACAGGTACTTCAATAACGCCGTGGGCATATTTTTGATGTACAGTGACGGCATCGAGCTGCGCAACAACTATATAGCACATGCTGCAGGCGCCACCGGCATCGGCATCGGCTTCAAGGAGACATCGGACCTTATCCTGGAGGGCAATCAGATTCTCTACTGCGCCAGCGGGCTCTATATCGATGTCTCGCCATTTCAGCCCGATACTACCAACAGGTTTACGGACAACCTGATAGCCTATAATGGTATTGGTATTCGTTTTCTCAATGACTGGACCGGTAATGTTTTCAAACGCAACCAGTTTATCGGCAACCTCACGCAGATTATTGTCAGTGGCGGAAAAACGGCCAACAGGAATGTCTGGGAAGGAAATTACTGGAGTGATTACGAGGGGTTTGACCTGGATAAAGACGGAGTCGGAGACAAGCCTTACGAACTCTATTCATACGCCGATCGCATCTGGCGCGACCTTCCCTATGCGCAGTTCTTCAAAGGTTCGCCGATTCTTGAAACACTCGACTTTCTGGAGCGGCTGGCGCCTTTTAGCAAACCGGACCTGCTGGTGCGCGACAAAAAGCCCTTGAAGCAGAAATTCCAGGTACAGAAAAAAGTTCAGAAAAAGAGAGATGCGCTGCAGCTACTGCTTGATGCACAGGGATAATGACGTGAGTGCCTGAACACACTCATAGGATGTGCTGAGTTTGCGAAGCGCAAGATGCATGGCTTTGAGGCCTGTCATTGCGAGCGTAGCGCGGCAATCTGCAATTGCGGGTAATTTTCAAGAGATAGCAGGGGTTTTTGACATGCCTAAGAGTAAAGCAAAGCCAAAGAGAGTCGTTTCAAAACGTCACCAGCAACAGGAGCGACGGCGGTTTCTGCGTTCAGCTGCCATGACTGCCGGCGTGGTAGCAGTCTCTCTGCTGGGGTATATCCCGGTTGTCAAAGGCTGGGTCAACCGCCTGCGCCCGCCAGGCGCACTCAATGAGGACCGCTTTCTCTCCTCTTGTATCAAGTGCGGACAGTGCGTGCAGGTGTGCCCGGTGAACGCCATCAAGCTGATGGATCTCGAGAGCGGTTTCGGCAACGGCACCCCCTATATCGATGCGCGTGCGCAGGCGTGCGACTTCTCCTGCGACGGCTTGCAGTGCGTACTGGCATGTCCGACAGGCACCCTGACGCATGATCTCAATTTCCCTGCAGACACCCGCATGGGTATAGCTAAGCTTGCCGATCCCAATGTCAATTCCAACAGGTGTCTTGCCATGCAGGGCAAGGGCTTTAAAGGGCAGACGCGCGGGGCTGATTACCAGGGATTGCTACGTTATGATGATATCGATCGTTGGAATCCGATCAGAGTCAGCGAGCACCCCTACGATCTTGAACTTTGTGATCTGTGTGTGCGTCAGTGTCCTATCGAGATCCGCATCACCCAGTGCGCTGAAGCAGAGCCTGTTGAAGGCAAGATAGAGCGGGTTGCGCAAAAGCAGGGCAACGAGTGTCCGCCGATTCACGCGATCGCGCTGGAAAAGGTCGACGGCGTCATGACGCCCGTCATCAAGGAGGGATGCGTGGGATGCGGTGTGTGCGAGATGATCTGTCCGCCGGAACCCGCGGCAATTGTCATCGATGTGCATCCTGATAGAGAGGAGAGAAGAGCATGAGCGGAATGAAAGACTCTCTTGCGGAGTTGTTTGGGCGCGCGCCACGGCGTCCGCATCAAGATGAGATCTCTGCCGAGGCGAAAAAGCTGCATGCCACGCAGAAGAATGACCCGGATCGCATCGCTGCAATTCATGCCGAGCTGGCGCACAAGGCGATACACAAAGAGCCGCAGATATGGCGCCGCCGCCGCTGGGCTGTGCTCATTGCTGTCAATCTACTGTTCGTGGTCTCCTATTGGCTCGATATCCAGCTGCTGGAGGGGGCATTGACGGGCTCGCGTTTTGTCGGTTTTCACATGGCAGATCTGAACTCGGCGCTGCAGGTTACTCTGGCGTTCAAGCATATGGTGCTCAACCTGGTGATTGGCACCGTCACTGTCTTTATCATGTGGTGGCTGCTGGGCGGCAGAACTTTCTGCTCCTGGGTATGCCCCTACCATCTGGTCGCCGAGTGGGCGGAGATGATCCATCTGTGGCTGGTGAAGAAGAAGCTGGTCAAGGACCATCCTCTGGATCGCAAGGCAAGAAACTGGTCATGGATGATCTTTGCTGTTCTGGCGATTGTTACCGGCTACACGGTCTTCGAAACAATATCACCGACGGGCATCATCAGCCGGGCGTTGATTTATGGTCCTGGACTTGCACTGGTGTGGGTGTTTCTGCTGCTGCTGTTCGAGATTTTTTATTCACGCCGCGCATGGTGCCGCTATCTTTGCCCCATTGGTTTGACTTACGGCCTGGTTGGAGCAACCTCGCCCTTCAGAATTCGCTACAATCTCGAATCCTGTTTTCACGAGGGCGAGTGCCGCAAGGTGTGCGAAGTGCCGCATGTGCTGGATCTCGTCATCAAGGGGCGCGCCACGGATCTGAATGTTTCGCTCGGCGCAGACTGCACACGCTGTGGCCGCTGTGTCGAAACCTGTCCCACCAACTCCCTTAATTTCAAGTTCAAGGGTCTTGGAGATCTGCTCTAAATGATCCATTTTGAGAATGTCTCAAAGCAGTTTCGGCGAACCACGGTTCTCAATGGAATAGATCTGCAGATCGGCCAGGGAGAACGCCTGGCGCTGGTTGGCTCCAACGGCGCCGGCAAGACCACCCTGATTCGCTGCCTTCTGGGTGAGTACACCTGCAGCGGCAGGGTTACTGTCGGCGGACTGGAGGCGCGTGCGCACCGCACAGAGATACTCAAGCGTGTCGGCTTTGTTCCACAACTGCCCCCGCCGCTGCGCATGCCTGTCGCCCAGCTGTTAAGTTTTGCCGCCGGCGTTTGCGATAGCGATGTCGAACAGATGTATGCTGTTGCCGATCAACTGGGACTGGACGCCAGGAGTTTCCGCCATCAGCCTTTTGTCAAACTCTCTGGTGGGCAGAAGCAGAAATTATTGATCAGCATTGCCCTGGGCCGTGAATGCGATCTGCTGGTCATGGATGAGCCTGCTGCAAACCTGGATCCGGAAGCAAGGCATATCTTTTTCACGTTGCTTGCGGAAAAGCAGGAGAATTCGGCGATGATCATCTCCAGCCACCGTCTCGATGAGGTTGCGGCCCTGGTCAATCGTGTGGTCGAACTCGATATGGGCAACGTGGTGCTTGACGACAGGGTCGCCGACCAGGTCGATATGGAGAGCCTGTTGGATGTCCGTGTTACCCTGATCAGGGAAGACTCTGCTTTTGCAGGCACGGTGCGTGAGTGGGGCTTTGAGCAATATCAGCAGGGGCTGGTGTGGCAGGGGCAGATCGCAGGACCTGATCGTCTGCGTTTTCTTGGCGTGCTGTCCCGCTACGCAGGATTGCTGCAAGGCATCTCAATGGAACCGCCGGCAAAGGCGGCAGTTGCCTCTGCCAATTAATCGTAAAGAATTTTTCCACAGATGCACACAGATAAACACAGATTAAATGCTTGAAGAGTATCTAGCGAGACCAAGTCTCAGACTGTTGAGGCATGAAAAAAATCATTTTCTCTCGCAAAGGCGCAAAGTTCGCCAAGAAAAACCTTTGCGGTCTTTGCGTCTTTGCGAGAGTCAGTATTGAAATTTGACTCATTTGTAAAGATGTTGGTCATTCAAGGATTACTTTTTTCACAGATGCACACAGATAAACACAGATACTTGAGAAGTAAAAAGATCTGTGTGCATCTGTGTTTATCTGTGGTTCATTTCCCGTATTAACTATTACTATTTGAAATGACCCGTTTACTACTTATCATGTTCGCCGCATTGCTGGCTGGCTGTTCTTCCGAACCACAAACAGGTCCGGGAGAGGTGCGCTGGGACCGCGAAATCTGTGTGCGCTGCGCCATGGCCGTGAGTGATCCCAGCTACTCCGCGCAAGTGCGCGGCGGAGTTGTCGGTGGTCGAAGCAAACTCTACAAATTTGACGACATCGGCTGTGCTGTGTTGTGGCTGGAGCAGCAGTCGTGGAAGGATGATCCCGCGACAGAAGTGTGGGTCAACAGCCACAGGGATGGAGAGTGGATCGATGCCCGCAGCGCCTGGTATGTCACAGGAAAAATCACTCCTATGGATTACGGACTCGGTGCGCAGAGAGAGAAAACTGACAACAGCATCGACTTCACGCAGGCTGTTGAACGCATCCATGAAAAAGAGAAGCAGCTCAACAGCCACACGCATGCACCACAATCGACACCCGATAAACTACCCTCAATAGGCCAATGAAACATCTACTACTGACTGCCGGGGCAGATATTAACGAATCACTGCGTTCACGCTGGTTTCTGATCTATACACTGATTTTCGGCGGTATCGTGGTGGGGCTGTTTGTCACCGGTCTGACCGAATCGCGCATCATGGGGTTTACCGGCCTGTCGCGCCTGCTGGTCACCTACCTGCAAATCACCATGGCGGTGCTGCCGCTGTTTGTTTTGATTACCACGGTGCGCTCGGTTGCCGGAGATCGTGAGGCGGGAATCTTCGAATACCTGCTCTCTCTCCCGGTCGGGCTTGCCGCCTGGTTCTGGGGGAAGATGATTGGCCGCTTCGTGGTTGTTTTTCTGCCGGTGGTGCTGGCGATGCTGCTCGCAGTGTTATGGGCTGCAACCAAAGGCGCCGATATTCCATGGCGCCAGGTGCTGATCTATACTGCGCTGCTAATTGCGCTTGCATGGTGTTTTCTCGGCATCGGCATGCTGCTCTCCACGTTGGCGCGTTCGGCAGATGTGGCGCAGGGATCAGCCTTCATGGTGTGGCTGTTTCTGCTGCTGTTCCTCGACCTGATATTGCTGGGTGTGATGACCAGGGAGGGGATCTCTTCGGAGAGCATCATCGCGATCGCTCTCGCCAATCCACTGCAGGTGTTTCGCACCGCCTCGATGATGCTGTTCGATCCGCAGCTTGTGCTGCTGGGACCGTCCGCCTATGTGATCCTGGATAATTTTGGCGAGAACGGTTATCTTGCATGGGCGCTGGCGTATCCTGTCGCTGTGGGCTTCCTCTGTTCGGCGCTGGGATACTTTCTTTTCAAGCGGGGAGATCTTCCTTAATTTCCTGTCTGTATCTATGTCAGATATCTCATTTCAGCAGTTTGAGAAGCAACTGCGTCAGCTGCTGAACTCCCTGTCCGCTGAAGATGCAGACGCCAGACTGACAAGCATCACCCTGGAACTTCCGGGGCAGAGCTTTCCCGTGATGCCTGACACAGGCTCATCCTGTTTTTATTGGGCGCGTCCGCAGAAGCAGCGCTGCCTGGTAGCTACTGGCGAGGTGATACGGCTGGTGGAGCAGGGCGTTGAGCGTTTTGACCACCTCCAGCAGCAGTTCGAACAACTGCAGCATCACTGGCTCCATATTGGCGATCACCACCCGGAAGATCCGCTTGCCTTTTTCTGTTATGCCTTTGATCCGGATGAGCACATGACAGGCTGGTGGAGCGGACTGCCGAACAGCTGTGTGATTGTTCCAAAGATACTGCTCGATTACACATGTGGGCATTGTTTTGTTACCTTTACTGCCGATGCCGAATCTCTGCACGGCGAAACCCTTGTCGATCAGTGGATGCTGACATTCACAGCGTTGATGAATGCTGTTCAGACTCCTGCCGATAGCTGTGATGCACAACCGCTGCAACGCAGCGAGGTCTTTCCGCAAGATCATCAATGGAT
This sequence comes from Gammaproteobacteria bacterium, assembly GCA_015767355.1. Classification (GTDB taxonomy): domain Bacteria; phylum Pseudomonadota; class Gammaproteobacteria; order Chromatiales; family Chromatiaceae; genus Sva-25. The sequence continues at coordinate 2,523 of JADWMH010000051.1, read as the reverse complement.
CGCCAGGGTCGAGCAGGCGGTGGCTGATATCCGCCGCAGTGATCTCAACAAAGTGGTGTTGAGCCGACGCATCAGAGTAGAGGGCGAGTCTGCTTTCAGTGCGGCTCAACTGATGACCCGACTGATACAGCGCTATCCCGGCTGCACGCTGTTTGCGGCGCGCGTGGATGGAGTGATGCTGGTTGCGGCAACACCGGAACGCCTGGTCTCTCTGCATAATGGAGAACTCAAGTGCGACGCTATGGCCGGAACTGTGGCTGCCAACGAGATTCCCGATGAGCGTATGGTGAAATATGAGCACCTTCCTGTGGTGCACACCATTGAGCAGATACTTGCGCCATTGTGTGAACAGCTGGAAATTCCTGACAAGCCGCAGCTGCTGCAGCTGCACGGGCTGCAGCACATCTGGACTCCCATTCACGCCAGTGTGAAGAGTGACGTCGCTTTGTTGAAACTGGTCGCCGCATTGCATCCGACACCTGCGGTGTCAGGCGTCCCGGATCATGTTGCGCGAGAGTGGCTGATGCAGAATGACGATCATCAGCGTGGATGGTATTGCGGCGGTTTCGGCTGGATGAGCAGTGGCGGGGAGGGGCATGCATCGGTGATGCTGCGATGTGCGCTGCTGCAGGGAAACAGGGCTGAGCTTTTTGCAGGAGCAGGCATCACGGCTTACTCCGATCCACACAGTGAATTTCGTGAAACCGAGTTGAAGCTGCAAACTATCCTGGATCTGCTATGAGTGACCAGGCGATGATGAATCTGCAATGGTGCGACGCGCTGTTGTGTGGTCTGGAAGCCGCCGGAGTGAGCGACGTCGTGATCTCCCCCGGATCACGCAATACACCATTGATTCTTGCGGCAGACAGGCGTGCAGCACTTCGCTGTCATGTACAGATTGATGAACGCTGCGCCGCCTTCTATGCACTCGGAATCGCACGCGCACAGCATCGGCCGGTCGCACTGATATGCACATCGGGAAGTGCGCCCGGAAACTGGCATCCGGCGGTCATCGAGGCTGACACAGGCGGGACGCCTTTGATATTGCTGAGCGCAGACCGTCCATGGGAACTGCAGAATAACGGCGCCAACCAGAGTATCGACCAGATCAAACTCTTTGGCGGCAGTGTGCGTGGATTTCATGCGCTGCCGCCTGCTGAAGCAACCCCGCAAAGCACAAATCAACTGATGCAGCTTGGCGTTCAGGCTGTTCACCAGAGTCTGTGGCCGGACCCCGGCCCGGTGCATATCAACGTGCCGCTGCGTGAGCCACTGGTTCCGGCGGAGCCACTCCCTGAAGCTGCTCTCTTCAGCGGTCAGCCGGCCCCCTCCCGGATGCCTGAACTCTGTGCAACTGAACAGCAGTTGCTTGCCATTGCACATCAAATCAGCGGCCAGCCCGGAGTGATTGTCTGCGGTGGTGGTATTGACTCTACCGAATTCAACCGACAGGTAACAGCATTGGCAACAATCTGTGGTGCTCCGATTTTCGCTGATCCACTCTCGGGGTTGCGATTTGGAGAGCATGATCTGTCGCATGTGGTGGTGGATTACGACACACGCCTGCGGGACGCCAAACTGACGGCGGATCTTCAGCCGCACTGGATACTCCGTTTTGGCGCCATGCCTGTATCGAAACAGCTGCAGCAATTTCTGCAGCAGAGCAGTGCGGCGCAGCATATTCTGGTTGATCCAACGGGGCGCTGGCAAGATCCGCTGCATCACACCAGTGAGATGATGCGGGCGGCCCCGGGGAGTTTTTGCCGGCTGCTGCGACAGCAGGAACTGGCGGCGGTGCCTGCCCAGTGGCTGTATGCATTTGTGGTTCCTGATTCTCGAGGTATAGACAGCGCAGAAGAGGCTCCGCTGGAGCAAACAATCGTGCAGGACCTGATCAGCGGCCTGCCCGACGGCAGCATCCTCTTCAGCGGCAACTCACTGCCGATCCGCTATCTTGACAGCTACTCAGGCAAGCGCAGCAAGCCGCTGCAAGTCGTCGCTAACCGCGGCGCAAGCGGTATCGATGGGAATGTTTCGACACTGTTGGGCATGGCTGTTGAATCCGAAAAACAGGATGTCACTGTCGCTGCTCTGATCGGTGATCTGACGCTCTATCACGACATGAACGGCCTGCTGGCTGCGAAGGATCTGAATGCAGTCATCGTGGTGTTGAATAATCACGGCGGTGGAATCTTCAAACAGCTCCCGCAGTCGCAGCTGCCGCAGTTTGACCGCTACTGGCGTACAGATACGGAGATTGACCTTCAAAAAGTCGCAGATTTATATGCGCTGGAATATTTCAGGGTGGAGCAGGGCGCTGATTTTTCCGGAGTTCTGCAAAAGGCGCTGCATCATGAAGGTGTTGTTTTGATTGAAGTGATGATGAATGCATGAGACCGCCAGGCTTTTTTAACCACGAAAGTCACGAAAAACACGAAAAAAACGGCATCCTTCATTGACCAGTTTACAGTTTGTCATCTCGACGAAGGAGAGATCCTGGTGCTCCGTGCATCAAGATCCCTC
>JADWMH010000207.1 GCA_015767355.1 Gammaproteobacteria bacterium | reverse complement strand
TCCGATTCCACATGCCATGGCTTCAAGTACGACATTGGGGAAGGGGTCATAGAGGGCCGGGTGCGCCAGAAGATCTGCTGCAGCATAAAATGGCCTGACATCCTGCTGTACTCCGACGAAAAAGACGCGTTTGCTCAGACCGAGATCATCACACAGTTTCTGATATCTCTTTTGCAGCTTATCCTTGCCAACGATGATCAACTTCCATGCCTGGGTTTCAGCCAGTGCCTGCAATGTCGTCGCCACTCCCTTTCGATGAAATCCGGAGCCAACCGAGATGAGAACAAAATCATCAGGATGTAATCCCAACTCTGTTCTTGTGCGCTGCCTCTGTGCTTCTGTTGAGCGGCTAAAGTGGTTCAGATCGATGCCGTTGTGAATGATTTTGATACGGCTATGCGGGGTCTCCGGGTAGTGGAGCAGGATCTCGTTTTTGATCTGCCGGGAGTTGCAGATGACATATTCCAGATCATGATGGTAAAAAAGTGCTCTCTCGGCATCGATGACAGCGCGGTGAAAAGGAGATGTGCGCAGGGTCTTGCATTTGAACTGCGATGACTCATTGCAACGGATATCGATCCACTCTTGATGCACGCCGTCCCCTGCGCGATAGATCTGACAGCCGGGAACCCGTTCATGAGATTGTACGATATCGAAATGATGCTTCTGCAGGACAGCCCGGCTCTCTGCAATAAAGCTTCTGAAACGGCCGCTGCGTGTCCATCCTCGTTTCGGCAGCCTGATGATATTCATCGCTGATTGATGATTACTCTTCCACTCCCGGGTCAAGAGCGAAACATCCAGCTGATAGTGATGTTGAAGCTGCGACAGCATGCGCTCGATGATACGCTCCGCGCCCCCGTCAGGGCGGTAGCTTTGGCGAATAATAGCGAGACGGAGTTTATGCATGTAGTATGATCACTGCGATATTTGTCATTATTTTACTCTTGCAGATGCTTTGCTGCTCATGCCATTTGATCTCTCAATCGTCTATATCACGCTGAATGCAGAGAAATATCTGCATCGCAGTCTGGAAGCCGGCAGGCGGCTGGCGGACGACATCGTGGTAGTCGATTCCGGTAGTGATGATGCGACTCATGAGATTGTACAGCAGTCCGGGGCGCGTTTGATCGAGCAGTCGTGGCTCGGTTACGCTGCGCAGAAACAGTTGGCGATCGATCATGCCGCGCATGATCATGTGCTGTTTCTGGATGCAGATGAAATCCTCTCTGAGGATGCAGTCAATGAGATAGCGACGCTATTGTCGGGTGATGCAGTTGCCAATGCCTACAGTCTGCCAAGACGCAACTGGTTTCAGGGGAAGTGGATCCGCCATGGCGGATGGTGGCCTGACCGTGTAACACGGCTGGTTAATCGCAATACCGGAAGTATGAAAAATGTTGCTGTGCATGAGTGCTGGGAAACTGTTGCAGAGGTCGTTCCACTGGCATCTCCGATTGAACACTACTCCTATGGAAATTACAGTGAACTGGTGCAAAAGGCCGATTCGTATTCGACTCTGGCGGCACAGCAACTGTTTGAGCAGGGACGGACGTGTGGCAGATCGGCGCCTTTCTGGCATGGACTGTCAGCATTTGTGCGTACCTATCTGCTCAGGCAGGGATTCAGGGACGGCGCCGAGGGTTCAGCGATTGCGGCAACCGTTGCGCTCGCCTCGATGATGAAATATGCCAAGCTGCTGGAATTAAACGGCACGACTGATCGGTGATTATTTTGAGAACACTCTTTCCTGAATCATGCGAATCCTGATTATCAAAACATCCTCCCTCGGTGACGTGGTTCATATGTTCCCTGCTGTGAGCGATATACATGCCTGCCATCCATCGGCAACTATCGACTGGGTTGTCGAGGAGGCTTTTGCCGAGTTGCCCGGCTGGCATCCTGCAGTTCATGATGTCATTCCTGTTGCACTGAGGCGCTGGAAGCACTCGCTTGTCCGGCGTAAAATCTGGGATGAGATTAGCAATAGTATCGCTGATTTAAAAAAGCGGAAGTATGATCTGGTCATTGATGCACAGGGACTGCTAAAGAGCGCCCTGATTGCCCGGCGGGCAAGTGGCGTGCGCTGGGGATATGACAGGCTCTCTATTCGCGAGCCGTTGGCTTCTCTCTTCTATCAGCGGAAGGCATCGGTTTCCAAATCGCTGCATGCCATCACACGCAACAGGGGGTTGTGTTCTCAGGCGCTGGGTTATGAGATTGCTGAACTGCCGCTGAACTACGGGCTTTCGCTGGATTCGGCTATGCTGCCAGTTGCCGTGACGCCACCCTATATCATGGTTTTTCACGGAACCAGCAGGGTGGATAAGGAGTGGCCGGAGCAGCACTGGATAGCCTTTGCAGGGGCCATGCGGCAGGAGAACATCCAACTGCTGATGCCGTGGGGCAGCCAGGTTGAAAAAGAGCGCGCCGAAAGAGTTGCCTCAGCTTGTGACAATGTCGTGGTGCTTCCACGCATCACTCTTACCGAAATAGCTGCTCTGATCAAGAACTCGCAAGGTGTCATCGGTATGGATACCGGCCTGATTCATGCTGCTACCGCGCTCAACAGGCCCGTGCTGGCCCTCTACCCGGCAACCCGCCCCGAGTTGACCGGGGCGCTTGCCCAGCAGGATGGAGCAGATGTTGTAAATCTCTCCGGGGAGGAAGCCGATGATGTGGATGCAGTCGTACACAGATTCCTGGAGATCATCAGACAATCGATTTGAGGTTGCGTAACTTCTCAAAAAACCTTGTACGGGGTATTGAGATGTACGAAGTTCCAGAGGGGAGTGGTTAAGTCTGATTGGCAAGTTGTTCGTATTTTATGATGTTTGCTTCGCTTGAAAATTTGTTCCTGAAGTTGTCAGGCTCTCTAAAAGGCTCGTTCAGCGCTTGATTCATAGCCTGGAGAAGAGCCTCTGCATTGTTGCATTCAACCAGATATTTTTCTCCAAGATTCCCCAGAATTTCCTTTGGGCCTGATGGGCAGTCTGTGCTGATAACCCGTGTTTGCAAGATCAAGGCTTCCACGAGAACATTGGGCAGCCCTTCATGATCAGAGCACAATACCAGCAGGTCGGCCTGCTTGATCCAGTTGTAGGGGTTTTTCTGAAAGCCGGGAATAATGACTTTTTGGCTCAGGTTGTGGTCTTCTATCAACGCGTTCAACTGGTCTGATTGTTGAGTCAACAGCACCAGCTTGTGTGGAGACTCCATGTTGCTAAAGGCGTGAAAAAGCAGGTCGTGCCTCTTCTGAGTGCTAAAGCGCCCTACATGAATGATATATGGCTCATCGGGTATGTTCGGGTTCTCCTGCATTCCTGAGTTGCGAATCGACTCAAACGGGTAGATGTTGTGAATTACCCTGATTGTGGCATCTTGCACACCAAGTCTGTTGAGGATCTCTTCAGAGAGGCCCTCTGATACGACAATCAACTGTTTTCCACGGTATATTTTTTGATACCTTCTCAGGCGTCTCTGTGCTTTTTTTACTCTGCCCAGATTTCTCAGTTCGTCAATTTCAATTGACAAGGCGTCGGCTATTCTGTGCCATACATTGTGAATGTTTGCCCGGTAGACGATTTCGTCAGTAAATGGGAGTGTACTGATAGTAACGTCGAAATTGTGATGATTGTCCAGATTACCGTAAACTTTTTTTAGTTTTTTTGCGAGGAAGAGCTTTCCCAATACGCCTTTCGGGGCGCCTTTTGAGCCTTTCCGGAGGGTATGGAGTATGACTCCCTTTGGGATGTTGTACTCAATGATCTCTTCAAAGAGGATGAGATGAACGGTATGGGATCTTTTGAGAAGTGCGTTTGCAAGTTTGAGTATCGCCTTCTCAGCACCGCCGCCGGCAAGATTGGTAATGATCAGTGCAAATTTCATAACGATTGCCGTCAGGATCACCTG
>JADWMH010000206.1 GCA_015767355.1 Gammaproteobacteria bacterium | reverse complement strand
AGTGCACGGACTTTTTGAGGCGATACGAGAAGCCATGCTGTCACATTTTCCATTGAGGAGAAATTCATGAGGCCTCTGTTTGCTATTGCAATGCTGTTGTCCATCCAGGGATGCAGCGCTCAACTGCCTGAACCCATCGAGGGCGACGACGACATCTTCCATGTCGTGACTATCGCCGACAATCTTGAGCACCCCTGGGGGCTCGCTTTTCTGCCGGATGGACGCATGCTGGTGACCGAGCGGCTCGGCAGGTTGCGCATCATCGACCATGGACGGCTTGAACCACAGCCGGTTTCGGGTTTGCCGGAGATCGCCGCAGGCGGGCAGGGCGGTCTGCTCGATATTACCCTGCATCCGAACTACAGCGACAATGGCTGGATCTACTTCTCCTATGTGGCATCGGGCGAAGGCGGCAAGGGCACCGAGGTGGCGCGAGCGCGTCTCGATGGAAACAGGCTCAAGAATTTGCAGCACCTGTTTCGCCTACATCCTAAATCAGAGATGCAGCGTCATTTTGGCTCCCGCCTGCTGTTTGACAGAGAGGGATATCTCTATATCACCCTCGGTGACAGGGGCGACAGACCGCGCGCGCAGCGACTCGATGACCATGCCGGTTCGGTGATCCGTCTGCATGATGATGGCTCTATCCCAAGAGATAATCCCTTTGTTTCCCGTGCGGGTGCACTGCCCGAAATCTACAGCTTCGGACATCGCAATCTTCAGGGCATTGCATTGCATCCGCAAACAGGTGAGGTGTGGACACATGAACATGGACCACAGGGAGGAGATGAACTGAATATCATCCACCGTGGAGGAAATTATGGCTGGCCGGTCATCACCTACGGGGTCAATTACGGTACTGGAACAAAAATCGGAGAGGGGACGCACAAGGAGGAGATGCTGCAGCCGCTCTACTACTGGGTTCCATCCATCGCCCCCTCCGGCATGACCTTCTACACCGGCGACAAGTTCCCGCACTGGCGGGGCAATCTTTTTGTCGGATCGCTGAAGTTTCAGCAGCTGGTGCGGCTGGAGTTGCAAGGAGATGAGGTTGTCAGGGAGGAGCGTTTGCTGACGAACAGGCTGGGCCGAATCCGTGAAGTTGCCACTGGCCCGGATGGCTATCTCTACCTGTTGATCGATGCGCCCAACGGCAGCCTGGTGCGGCTCGAACCAAAGTAATCGAAAAACAAAGTGATATTGCTTCCTATTATTGATGAACTTGGTCTACTATTAGCATCATGAAAGCGTGACGTTATAGCGATACGCCGTTTCATACATAACCATCAAGAAAGGAGAGCAAGAGATGAAGAGATTATCGGAAGAAGCCATCGAAACACTGCAATCGCAACTGAGAGGAGAAGTGATCCTGCCGGACGATCCCGACTATGACGAGGCGCGCACTATCTGGAATGCGATGATCGACAAACGCCCCGGCGCCATTGCCCGCTGCAGCGGCGTCGCCGATGTCATGCAGGCGCTACAGGTCGCAAAGGATCACGATCTACTCCTGTCGGTGCGCAGTGGCGGGCACAATATCGCCGGCAACGCTATCTGCGACGGTGGCCTGACCATCGACCTGTCGGGCATGAAGTCGGTGCATATCGATCCGCATGCACAGCGCGCCTATGTCGAACCCGGGGCGACGCTGGGCGATTTGGATCACGAGGCGCAGGCGTTCGGCCTGGCGACATCGCTGGGAATCAACTCCACCACGGGAGTAGCAGGCCTGACCCTGGGAGGCGGTTTTGGTTGGCTGACCCGTAAGTACGGCATGACGGTCGATAACCTGATGTCGGTGGAGATCGTGACCGCGGACGGCCGACGCCTGTGGGCCAATAAAGAGCAGAACGCCGACCTCTTCTGGGCGGCTTGCGGCGGTGGCGGCAACTTCGGCGTCGTGACGCTGTTCGATTTCAAGCTGCATCCGGTCGGTCCTGAAGTCCTCAGCGGATTGATTGTCTATCCGTTCGACCAGGCAAAGTCACTGCTGAATCAGTACAGGGAGTATGTCAAGACGATTCCGGACGATCTGAGCGTGTGGGTAGTGCTGCGCAAGGCGCCGCCGCTGCCCTTTCTTCCCGAGGAGGTGCATGGGACGGAGGTCGTGGTTTTTGCCTTGATGCATGCCGGCGACATTGAGGAGGGTAAGAGCCTGGTTGAGCCGCTGCGTCATTTTGGTGAACCCGTTGGAGAGCACGTTGGCGTCAACCCATTTGCAGCTTGGCAGCAGGCCTTCGACCCCTTGCTGACACCGGGAGCGAGGAACTACTGGAAATCCCACAATTTCGCTGAACTGAGTGACGAGGCCATCGACACCGTCATCGAGTATGCGGGCAGGCTGCCGTCACCGCAGTGCGAAATATTCATTGCCCTGCTGGGAGGCGAGGCCAACCGCGTTGCTGCGGATGCAACGGCCTATGCGCACAGGGATGTCAACTTTGTCCTGAATGTCCACGCCCGCTGGGATGAGCAGGGTCAGGATAAGACGTGCGTCTCCTGGTCACGGGAGTTCTTCAATGCTGCGGCCCCCTACGCCATGGGCGGAGTCTACGTCAACTTCATGACGCAGGATGAGACCGACCGCATCGGCTCGGCCTATGGTCCCAACTACGACAGGCTTGTACAGATCAAGCAGAAGTATGACCCGGACAACCTGTTTCACATGAACCAGAACATCAAGCCCCGGGGTTGATCACCTATCCGGCGTATTGCGTCCCTCTCCCACCGGGAGAGGGCGATCAAGACAAGACTACCTGCTTGATCGAGTTCTTACCCTCCGTAGCTCCCTTGAAAAGAGGGAGGCTTTGATAAATTCACTATAGTATTTATCGTTATTCTCTGCGATACTCCGCGTACTTTAGATAATCACGAGATACTAACATGCCTCTCTGGACAATCCTTGTATGGCTGGTCATTGGCGGACTTGCCGGTTTCAGCGCGCAGAAAATCATGGGTGGCGCATCATCCAATGGCCTCTTCGGAGACATCGTTCTCGGCATACTTGGCGCCGTGATTGGTGGCTATGGTTTGTCACTGCTGGGAATCGCAGGCAACGGCGGCATCATTGCGACATTCGTCGTTGCTGTAGTTGGCGCACTGGCCCTTATCTGGGTCGCACGTAAACTGAAGAGCTGATTATGAGTCAATCCGATGCAAACTGGCTCGACAAGCTCTCAGAGATTCTGACCCAGCCGCTGCCGGCGCTGACTGGATGCAGCGTGAATATGAGCGCTTCAATGCCTACCAGGAACATAACAGGCAGTCATTTGCCGAGCGTCAGCGCTACGAACAGGAGCGCTTCTTTGAATACCAGAAGCGCCAGCTCGGAGGGCTGAACCAGTCGCAACTGCGGGAGCAGGATGTATTTCGCAATCACCAGCAGGCGCGTTTCCAGGCATGGCGCGATGAGATGCAGCGTGGCATACGCCCGGAACCTGGAATGATGCCCCCGCCCCCTCCACCACCCTGGTGGAGAGGCAGATAGCAGGAAAATGGCGGCCCTGGTCGCCATTTTTTATAACACCTCAATAACTCCATGCAGGGAAGCAGGGATGTATTCACGCATCCCTGAAAGACGGATTCCAGCCCTGCACAGATATTAGCGTTGCACGATGAGCAACAGCAGTGAATCTGACCAGAATGTCAGACGTCAATCTTGATATCACAGTCGTTGCACCACTCTCGCAGCGCATTCTCGCCGGCTTGCTGTTCGTAGTCATACCACTGCTGCAGCATATCCTGATACTCCAGCAGATCCTTGAAACGCGCATAGGCGCCGCGACGGCTGAAGATCTCCCTCACCTTGTCATATGATTCCGGCAGCTGCTCTGCGGCAAATTGCAGCACCAGATTTTTTCCGAGGTTGAAATCATTTTTGTGTGGAATGGCGATGTACTTTTCATCATCGTCG
>JADWMH010000205.1 GCA_015767355.1 Gammaproteobacteria bacterium | reverse complement strand
AGAAATTACCTGAATCCCCTCTAACCCCACTTTTCAAAGAGGGGGATTGATCGGCCAAATGGCCGATCGATCTGGCTTTTAGCCGTAAACCGAAGCCACCAGCTTCAGCCGGTGGAGTATTCACTGTTTTTGTGGAACAAAATTTAATGCGTACTCACTATTGTGGACAACTAAATGCTGATCATATTGGTCAGACAGTAGAACTCTGTGGATGGGTTCATCGGCGGCGTGATCATGGCGGGGTGATTTTTATCGATCTTCGTGACAGGGAGGGTCTGGTGCAGATCGTCTATGACCCCGATATCGAGGATGTCTTTGCGACAGCCGAGCATGTACGCAATGAGTTTGTGCTGCGCATCAAGGGACTGGTCAGGGAGCGTCCGGAAGGGACGACCAATCCTGATCTGCCGACAGGCGAAATCGAGATTCTGGGCAAAGAGCTTGAAATTTTGAACCATGCCGAGACTCCACCGATCCAGATGGACGAGGATCATATTGGTGAAGATCTGCGTCTGCGCTATCGCTATATCGATCTGCGCCGCGACGAGATGCAAAAACGCATGCAGTTGCGCGCAGCAGTCACCCGCCATCTGCGTCATTTTCTCGATGACCGGGGTTTTCTCGATATTGAAACACCGATGCTGACACGCGCCACACCCGAGGGTGCTCGCGACTACCTGGTGCCCAGCCGCACCCACGATGGCAAATTTTTTGCCCTGCCGCAATCGCCGCAGCTCTTCAAGCAGTTGCTGATGATGTCGGGCATGGACCGTTACTACCAGATTGTGCGCTGTTTTCGTGACGAGGATCTGCGAGCCGATCGCCAGCCGGAATTTACCCAGGTCGATGTGGAGATGTCCTTTATCGATGAAGAGGAGATCATGGGTGTGATGGAGGAGATGATTCGCACACTCTTCTCCAATGTGCTGAATGTAGAGCTTCCGAATCCATTTCCTCGTATGAGCTACGCCGAGTCGATGCGCCGCTTTGGCAACGATCGCCCCGATCTGCGTTGTCCGCTTGAACTGATCGATGTCGGAGACCTGATGCAGGATGTGGAGTTCAAGGTTTTCTCCGGCCCGGCCAATGATCCCAATGGTCGTGTTGCCGCATTGCATTTGCCGCAGGGGAACTCCCTGTCACGCAAGGATATTGACGGTTATACCAAGTTTGTCAGCATCTATGGGGCAAGGGGGCTGGCTTATATCAAGGTCAATGACGCATCGAACGGACGTGATGGCCTGCAGTCTCCGATTCTCAAGTTTCTGCCTGATGAAACCATCGACGGCATCATGCAGCGCACTGGAGCCGAAGATGGAGATCTGATCTTTTTTGGCGCCGACAAGGAGAAGGTTGTCAACGAAGCGCTCGGTGCGCTGCGTGACAAGCTGGGCGCCGATCGTGATTTGCTGCAGAGGGAGTGGAGGCCGCTGTGGGTCGTCGATTTTCCGATGTTTGAATACGACGAGGGCGACCAACGCTGGAATGCACTGCATCATCCCTTTACCGCCCCCAAGGTTGAACAGCAGGAGTCTCTGCAGAGCGATCCCGGTTCCTGTCTGTCGCGCGCCTATGATATGGTGCTGAATGGCTCCGAGATCGGCGGCGGCTCGATTCGTATCCACAAGGAGGAGATCCAGCAGCAGGTGCTGGGGCTATTGGGTATCGATGAACAGCAGGCCGAGGATAAATTCGGTTTTTTGCTGACAGCACTGAAGTATGGCTGTCCACCACACGGCGGACTCGCTTTCGGACTGGATCGGCTGGTGATGCTGATGGCCGGAGCCGACTCCATTCGCGACGTCATGGCCTTCCCGAAAACCCAGTCAGCCAGCTGCCTGTTGACCGGAGCGCCGACGGAGGTTTCCACGCAGCAGTTGCGTGAACTGCATATCAAACTGCGCCAGATTCCAAAACCTGAAGACAAAGTTGGCAGTCAGCAGTGAAATAAAGTTTGCAGTCATCAGTTGGCAGTTTGCAGAAAAACAAAAAAGAGAGTTTGCAGTCATAGGATGTGCTGAGGAACGAAGCGCATCAATCAAGGGTGATAAAGATTATGTGGTTTGCAGCAAAATAATGCGGGCAGTTTGCGATCATCTGATTAGACTTTTGCCAACTGCCAACTGCCAACTGCCAACTGCCAACTTCATTACATCCATTCTGTGACTGCAATCTCTAACGATTCATTGCCGTTGGAGACCCACACCTCACTATCCTGGATGCTGTACTGCAACTGCATCTGTCGTTCGACCATGTCACTGAGTTTTCTGGTTGCATCCGCCTGAAGGTAGATCACTGACAGGTTTCTGAAACGCTTGAGCTTGCCATTGATCTGTTGCCACCAGATGGGTGCACTCCTGCTGCTAAAGCAGTAGATGATAACCTCGCTGGAGCGTGCGCAGGCTTTTTTGATGCGTTTCTCATCGGGCTGACCAAGATCGATCCACAGCTCGATTTCGTCACTCAGGCTTTTTTTCCACAGATCCGGTTCATCCTCACTGCTGATTCCCCTGGTAAATGTCAGCTCCTCATTGGCATTGAGGGCAAAAGCAAGCAGTCGCACCATCATGCGCTCATCAGTTTCCGAGGGATGACGGGCAATCGTAAAGTGGTGGTCATGGTAGTAGTGGCGATCCATGTCGGCAATCTGCAGGGTCGTCTTGAAGATAGTTGCTTTAAGCGCCATACATCCCTGCCGCCCCATAGGATGTGTTGAGGAACGAAGCGCATCTGTGGTGGTTGATGCGCTTCGCAAGCTCAACACATCCTATGTTCGGCTGTTTGTTGTGCAATATAGCAACGATTCGAACAGTCATTCGTCACCCCCTCCCGAATCGATTTTCCTACGCGTCAGCTTGAGTCTCCCGTGTTTGGTTTTTCTGTCGACGCGTTTTCTCTGGGAACTTCGGGTTGCCCTGGTGGCCCGTCGCTGTTTCTGGATTTGGGTTGCACTGATGATCAGTTCCCGCAGGCGTTCCAGCGCCTCCTCTTTGTTCTGCTCCTGACTACGGCTCTGTTGTGATTTGATGACGATGACGCCTTCCCTGGTGAGGCGGCTGTCTCTGAGCTCCAGCAGCCGCTGCTTGTAAAATTCCGGCAGCGAGGATGCGTTGATATCGAAACGCAGGTGGATAGCCGTGGAGACCTTGTTGACATTTTGCCCCCCGGCGCCGCGTGCGCGAATTGCGCTGATCTCAATTTCATTGTCAGGGATGCTGACCTGACCGGATATGCGCAGCATGTGGAGACTACCTTGTCCTGGTTATATTCATTCTGAAAACCCGGCGTCACGAAAGCGCTTTGCCTGTCGATCCTTTTCTGCCAGCAACGGGGGTTTGCCATCCACAAGCGGCCACTCGATAGCCAGATCCTCATCATCCCAGCGAATAGAGCGTTCATACTCCGGCATGTAATAGTCGGTTGTCTTGTAGAGGAAGTCAGCGCTGGAGCTGAGCACATAGAAACCGTGCGCAAAACCCGGTGGAATCCACATCATGCGGTGATTATCGGCAGAGAGCTCGACACCCTCCCATTGCCCAAAAGTTGGCGACGCCTCGCGTAAATCAGCAGCCACATCAAAGATACGGCCACTGGTGACACGCACCAGTTTCCCCTGGGGATGCTTGACCTGGTAATGTAATCCACGCAGGATTCCCCGGGATGAGCGACTGTGATTATCCTGTACAAACTCGATATCCAGGCCCATATCGTGGAAGCTGCGCTGATTCCAGCTCTCCAGAAAAAACCCCCGGGCATCACCATAAACGTCAGGCTCAATAATTTTGACATCCGGGATTGTGGTATCAATAAGCTTCATGCTGCAATTCTATCCTGTTTGATGATGGTAGTAACTGATTTTGGACAGCTGATGGTTGAGAGGCTGTGAAACTTGCCCGGCTGAACAGTTAGCGGTGGAATAA
>JADWMH010000204.1 GCA_015767355.1 Gammaproteobacteria bacterium | reverse complement strand
GGCGAGCGCCAGCATTACCGGGGGATTGTCCGGCTGCAGCTTGTCGACGACTTCAAATGCCTTTACCGCATCACCGTATTTACCCATGCTCATGAGGCTGCGGCCAAGTAAGAACCACCCCTCGGCATTCTCCGGCTCCTGCTTGAGACGCTCAGCCAGACTCTGCACCATCTGTTCGACAGACTGCTGGCCACCGTCCTCACCGTGGCCGCTCGCAGCCTCCTGCTGCGCGGTAGCGCCGTTGATCAGTTGCGGTGAACCAATGGCGAAGTAGAGCCCCAGCGTCAATACCGGCAGCAGCACACCGATGGCGGCTACACCCAGAGCTCCGGCGGTTGCACTGGATTTCTGTTCCGGATCCTCATTCTGCAACTCGTCGGCGAGGGTCTTTTCCACCTCTGTTTTCACCTGCTGAAACTCTTCATCAGAGATTTCCGCCACCTTGTTCTCGGCTTCAAGTACACTCAGACGCTCTCTGGCAATCTCAAGGTTCTGCTGATTACGGTCAATCCCGTCGCCACCCGGTTTTCTCAGCAATGGCCAGGCAAGCCCCACCAACGCCACCAGCAGCATGATGGCAGTAACTATCCAGAAAGTTGTCATGACTCTTTGTTCTCCAGCATTTGACGCGCCTGTTCAAGGCTCTGCTCATCAACAGGCTGCGCTTCGGATGTCTGTTTGCGTCTCGTCCGGCCAATTCGCCACAGCACCACGAAAGCAATCAGCAGAAATATCAGGGGGCCTGTCCACAAAAACAGCGTGGTGGCCTTGACGGGGGGGCGATAGAGGACGAAGTCGCCATAACGGTCAACCATCCAATTCACCACCTCATCTTCGCTCTTGCCCTGCTTGACCTGCTCATAAGCTTTTTTGCGCAAATCCTGGGCCAGTTCGGCATTGGAGCCGGCAATGTTCTGATTCTGGCACACCAGGCAGCGCAGCTCCTCGGTCAGCTTTTTGTAAATGCGCTCCTGCTCGGGAGTCTCGAAGGTGTAGGTTTCGATGCCGGCAAGCAGCGGCACTGTCAATACAATAAGCAGAAGAGTCAATGGTAATTGATACGCGAATTTTCTCATCACTCAGCCTCCAGCTTGCTCATGAATGCGAGCAACTCATCGACACTATTTTGTGGTTTCTCATCAGGAGAGTCATTGATCGGGCCAATCACCTTGCGGCGAATTACACCTGATTTATCGATGATGAAAGATTCCGGAACACCGTAAACACCGTACTCGATACCAATATCCCCCTCCTGATCCATGACGCTGGTGACATAGGGGTTGCCGAACTGCTGCAGCCAGGCTTTGGCGTCGGCTGGCTCGTCTTTATAGTTGAGGCCGACCACTATAATGCCATGCTCCCTTGCCATGCGCGTCACCAGTTCATGTTCTGCACGGCAGGAGAAACACCAGGATGCCCACACGTTCAGAATCCACGCTTTACCCTTCATATCAGCTGCAGAGAACTGTTTCTCGGGAACATGCAATTGCTGAGCAGTAAATGCCGGAGCAGGCTTGCCAACCAGTGGTGAAGGTACCTCTTTGGGATCCTGATCCAGCCCTTTCAGCAGCAGCGCCAACAGCGCAGCAAAAATCAGAAGCGGCAGGATATATCGCATCGACTTCATGCAGCGGCTCCCGCAGTTATGGCTGCCTGCCTTCTGTTTCTGCGTGCCCTGCTGGCCATGCGCAGATAACGCTTGTCTGTTGCCGCCAGAAAACCGCCCAGCGCCATGATGATGGTTCCCAACCAGATCCAGCGAATAAACGGCTTGTGGTAGAGACGCACAGCCCAGGCTCCGTCACCCAGTGGTTCGCCAAGGGCGACAAACAGATCACGGGTAAAGCCGGCATCGATGCCCGCCTCCGTCATCGGCATACCGCTGGAGAAGTAGTTGCGTTTCTCAGGGTGCAGGATGGTCTCAAATCCATCCCTGGTGATGGTGATCGTGCCGCGGTTGCCGCTGTAGTTCGGCCCGGATATATCATTGACCTTGTCAAATGCAAAGTTAAATCCGCCCAGCTCATAACTCTCTCCCGGCGCCAGGCGAATATCTTTCTCGATACTGTAGACCGAAGTGAGCGTAATTCCCACGGCAAAAAATGCAACGCCAATATGACCGAACGCCATGCCCCAGAAACCCCGTGGAATTGCAGAAAATGAACGAGCGGCCAGCTGTTCGCGTATCGCCTTGCCGGTGGTGCAGACGATCCATACACCGATGCCGATGCCCAGTGCGGCGCTGAGTGAAAATTCCGGCATCAACAGCGCGGCTGCGGCAACTCCGGCAATGACGCTGACGATCAGCGCTGTGCGCACCTTCGAGAAAAGATTCGACACAGTGTCCCTCTTCCAGCGCAGCAGCTGCGCTGCTCCCAGCGCGATCGCCAGAGGCACGGTCAGAATCACAAAAAAGAGGTCGAAATAGGGTTTTCCGACTGAGAGATTACCCCAGCCGAAGGCGTTGTGAATAATCGGATAGACGGTTCCGAGCAGCACCATAAAGGTGACAACGATCAGCAACACATTATTCAGCAGCAGGCCGCTCTCCCGCGACAACAGGTCAAAGGAGACATAACTGCGGATACTCTTGCCGCGCACCGCAAACAACACCAGCGAACCGCCGACGACGACAGCCAGGAAGGCGAGGATAAAGACCCCGCGAGCCGGATCCGAGGCGAACGCATGCACCGACGTCAACACACCGGAACGCACCAGGAAGGTTCCCAGCAGACTCAGTGAGAAGGCAAAGATCGCCAGCAGCACGGTCCACGCCTTGAAGGCTCCGCGTTTCTCTGTCACAGCCAGCGAATGCATCAGTGCGGTCGCCACCAGCCACGGCATGAAGGATGCGTTTTCGACAGGATCCCAAAACCACCAGCCGCCCCAGCCCAGTTCGTAATAGGCCCACCAGCTGCCCAGCGAGATGCCGATGGTCAAAAACAGCCAGGCAATATTGGTCCATGGGCGCGACCAGCGCGCCCATGCGGCATCCAGGCGTCCGCCCAGCATGGCGGCAATGGCGAAGGCGAAAGGCACCACAAGGCCGACATAACCCATGTAGAGCATCGGCGGATGCACCGCAAGGCCAAAGTCTTGCAATAGCGGATTGAGATCACGCCCGTCGGCCTGCATGGGGATGCGTTCGAATGGATTCGAGGTCAACAGCGTGAACATCAGGAAACCGACACTGACAAGGCCTAGGATCCCCAATACCCGCGCAACCATCACATCAGGGATACTGCGCGAGAAGAGACTCACCGCAAACCCCCATACGGCGAGAATTGCCGCCCACAACAGCAGCGAGCCCTCGTGGCCTCCCCACACAGCGCTGACGCGATAGATCGTCGGCAGTTTGCTGTTTGAGTTGGTCGCCACATATTTCACGGAAAAATCAAAATCGATAAATGCGTACATCAGGCTACCGAAGGCAACGAGCATAAAGAGCATCTGCAAATTGGCCGCAGGGCGCGCGACACTCACCCAGGAGCGGATTCCCAACTGCGCTCCGGCAAGCGGGAAAAATGCCTGGATCACGGCAATGCCGAGAGCAAGAATCAGTGCGATATGTCCAATTTCCGGTATCATAATTTACCCGTGTCGAAGTTTTTCAATAGACCGTAGGGCGCAATAACCAACGAGCATTGCCCCGCATGCATGACTGGCGTAATGCGCTACCGCTTTTACGCCCTACGGAGTTAATTCGCCGCTTGCGGCGGATCCTTCTTCAATGATGCCGCCACTTCGGGAGGCATGTAATTCTCATCATGCTTGGCGAGCACCTCTTCGGCAACGAAGACGCCATCCTGCAGTTTACCCAGCGCTACAACTCCCTGCCCCTCACGAAACAGGTCTGGAAGAATGCCGTCATAGGTGACCGTGACTGTCTTCTGGTAGTCAGTCAGTCCAAAACGGACTTGC
>JADWMH010000203.1 GCA_015767355.1 Gammaproteobacteria bacterium | reverse complement strand
AGTCGCGTTGATTCTATCGATTTTTCGTCAAATAAAAATTGGGAGATGCTGGAAGGAGGATAGTGGTTTTCCATAATAGAACAGCTTTTAACCACAGATAAACACAGATGCACACAGATATTCTTACAGTTCAGCAATTCTCAATGCATCAATAGAGTATCGATATTTTAGTCGTTTTTAAGCAGATCCATCGCCAGTGACATGCGCATCAGATCAGAGAGCGTCTTCGCCTGCATTTTTTCCATCACCCTGGAGCGGTGCACTTCGACTGTCGACTGGCTGATCTCCAGGTCATAGGCGATATTTTTATTGCGCATACCCTCGATCACCAGCTGCATTACCTCCTTTTCACGGGGGGTCAGCGTGTTGTAGCGTGCTTCGATCTCCAGCAGGCGGGAACTCTCTCCACGCTGTTTTGCATCCATTTCAATGGCGCAGTGAACGCTGTCAAGCATCGCCTGATTATTGAACGGCTTCTCCAGAAAATCGACCGCGCCTGTCTGAACCGCCCTGACCGCCATGGGAACATCACCATGCCCGGTGATGATGATGACAGGCGGATGTATTTTTTCAGCCGCAAGCCGCGCCTGCAAATCCAGGCCGCTGATTCCCGGCATACGCACATCAGTGACGAGGCAGCCTGGCTGCTCACAATCAAACTGGTCGAGATACTCCTGCGCCGATGCATAAGTCGCCACCTCAAGACCAACAGACTCCATCAGCAGTTTCAAGGCATCGCGCACGACCTCATCATCATCGACAATATAGACGGTTGGTGTATTACTCATGCGTTATTTCTCCATGGTCGAGCGGTAAAGCAAAACGAAAAATGGCGCCCTGCCCTGATGATGAATCGAGATACAGATTGCCCTGGTGCGCCTCGATGATTCCCTGGCTGATGGAGAGACCGAGTCCGAGCCCTTTCTTCTTGCTGGTAATGAACGGATCAAACAGGCCTTCACGCATCTCGCTGCTGATGCCGGGGCCGCTGTCCTCGACACTCACGATGACGCTATGACTCCCGCCCATTCCTGTGGTGATGACAAGCTTTCGGGTTTCAACATCACTGTTCACCATCGCTTCGATCGCATTCTTCACCAGATTCAAAATCACCTGCTCGATCTGGATTCGCTGCGCCATGACTTGCTTGATGGATCGATCAAGATTGCGTTGAATTATGACACCAGCCTTGCGCACCTCGGGTCTCAGCAGCATCAGCACTTCCTCGATCAACTCATTGAGGTCAAGTGAGCAGCGCTGCGGCTGCTCTTTGCGCACAAACTGTCTTAACTGGCGAATGATCTCACCGGAGCGCTCCGCCTGGTGGCCAATCGTCTCCATGATGTCGGCCAGTTTCTCATTCGATATATTGCCGGACTCCAGCATCTGAATCGATGCATAGGCATTGGTCGCAATTGCCGTCAGCGGCTGATTGAGTTCATGGGCGATGCCGGAGGCCATCTCTCCCATGGTATTGAGCCGCGCCATGTGTGCGAGTTCCGTCTGATGCCTGCGCGCCTCCTCTTCGGCTTTTTTGCGTTCACTGATGTCGCGAAACACGACAACGCTGCCAACTGTCTCTCCCTTGTGATCCTGCATCGGTGTGCTGCTGTACTCAACCGGAAAACCTGATCCATCCTTTTTCCAGAAGAGATCATCCTCCACAAAACGCGGCTCATTGGATTGAAAAGTCAGGTAGACAGGACACTCATCCGGCTTGTGTGGGGTGCCATCCATATGAGTATGATGCAGCATCTGGTGCTGATTGCGTCCGATCAAATCCTCTGCCTGCCAGCCGGTAATGCTCTTCATGGAGCGATTCACAAAGGTGCAGTTTCCTTCCAGGTCGACGCCGTAGATGCCATCACAGACGGAGTCCAGCACCAGGTCATGCTGGTGTTCCAGATAGAGTTTGGACTTTTTCAACTGCCGGTTGAGTCTTGACACCCAGGTGCTCATTACTGCCATCATCAGCAGGAAAGTCAACGCCATCAACAGCCACCTCCAGTAGCGGATAATCGCATCCAGCAGGGTAAAACGGCTCGGTTGGTCGTAGGGAGGGAGTTGCAGTCTCCTGAAGAGTTCATGCACATCCTGGTAATCCAGGGGCACTGTCCAGCCGGCATAATGGAAATCCCCCGCAGGGCGAGAGAGTTGCATATTCAGCAGGGCGACAGCCACCTGCCTGGCAAGCTGGTTAGGTGTGTGGTGCAGTTTGCTGAAGGGCCACTCGGGATAGAGCGGTGTGCTGTGCAGGTATCTAAAGTCGCCCGGGTAAGGATTGATGATTTTGAAATCCTTTAAGTCGATATCGCCTTTATCAGCCATCCTCTCCAGAATATTGGTGCGTACTGTGCCGATATCGATTTTTCCCTGTTTAACAGCCATCACCACCTCGTCATGGGTGCCTAAAAACGTCAGCTCTTTGGTGTCGTCATAGGGGGAGAACTGCTCTTTCTCCATCTCTCCCCAGGCCATTTGAAAGCCTCCCAGCGAGGTTTCGTCAACCGCAGCAAAAGAACGCCCCTTGATATCAGCAAGGCGAATGATATCGCTGCGATCAGCGCGGGTGAATATCACGCCGCCAAAGAGATTCAGCGGATGCTCCTGGGTGCCGTTGTCGAGTGTCACGATGCGTGAAATACGGTGCCGCACCTCAAGGTTGACATAAATCCCGGAGTTGACCAGCAGGAAGTCAATCGCAGCATCTTTGACGGCGGGTTCAACCTCGTCAAAATCGAGGGGGATGACCTCGAATTTTTTTGGATGCAGAGCATAGCTGAGATAGTCGGCTGTCGAGTCCCACATCTGATGCGTTACATCATCGCCACGGTGACTGAGTACGCCGATGCGAATTGTCTCCGCGCTCGCATGGAGCATCCCCGATGCGATGAGCAGCAGAAGTGAGAGCGCAATGTTGGCTGTAAATATGATTAAATTCCGGTCTGCCATAGTGAGATCAAGTCTCAGGCTGATGAAGCGAGAAGATAAACCCTGTCTCTCGCCAAGACGCAAAGGGTTTTTCTTGGCGAGCTTAGCGTCTTAGCGAGAGTTATTGTGAAAATATGATCCATTTGTATAGGTGTTGGTCACTCAAAAATTACCGATCAATGATTGACTGAATTATGAACGTGACGGAGTAAATCCTCTCCTGTCTACTTTACCTGAGTATAGCGCGAATGCACGCTGCAGGCGCTTTTTGAAACTGCGTGCACGAAACAGCATCAGGATGATAAAGATCGCCATATAGAGCACGGGCTCCCGGTAGTCTGTCTTCACCAGCCACAAAAAGTGAATGACGCCAAACAGCCCTGCTGCATAGACCCATTGATGCAGGGCCGTCCAGTGCTTGCCGAGGCGGCGCATCATGCCCCTGGTTGAGGTGACAGCGAGCGCCAGAAGAATCAGGAATGCCACAAAGCCAAGCGTAATGTAGGGCCGTTCGATGATATCGACGCTGATCTCTCTCCATGAGAGGCCGCGATCCAGCCACAGGTAGACCGTGAAATGCAGCAGTGCATAAAAAAAGGCGAAGAGACCCAACATGCGGCGATAGCGCAGCGGCCATCCCCGGCCGGTGAGTTTACGCAGCGGGCTGATCGCCAGCGTTATCAGCAGCAGGCGTATGCTCCAGTCTCCGCTGCGATGCAGCAATGCCTCGACCGGATTGGCGCCCAGTTGTTGCTGAAAAGCGTCCCACAGCAGCAGCATCAGTGGAACCAGGCACAGCAAAAACAGCAGTAGTTTGCCAATGATAATAATCTTATCTACGGCTCTCATTTTCCTAGTAATCCTTGAGTGGTCAACATCTGTACAAGTAAGTAAAATTTCAAAAATGACTCTCGCAAAGGCGCAAAGCTTCCGCGTCCTGCTTACGCCCCTGACCTTCTATGAGGGCTGCGTTGTCAACCCCTTACTCGATTTTCTT
>JADWMH010000202.1 GCA_015767355.1 Gammaproteobacteria bacterium | reverse complement strand
CATTTCAGATGTCCGAAAAAGGTATATTTTCCCTGTGACTGTCCCATCAGGGCGACGCCTGCGGCGGAGCCGATCGAGAGCAGTGATCCGCCAACACCGGCAGTGAGCGTCACCAGCAGCCATTGACCTTCTGACATTCCCGGCATCATCGTCAATACGGCAAACATTACAGGAATGTTGTCGACTATTGCTGACACCACTCCGACGGAGATGTTTGCGGCTGTTGGCCCCCAGTCGTTATACATGACCTCCGAGGCCAGCCCCAGGTAGCCGATAAATCCAAGGCCGCCAACACACAATACCACGCCATAAAAAAAGAACAGCGTATCCCACTCGGCGCGTGCGATTCTGCGGAAAATATCAAAGGCAACCGGGTTGCCGAGCTCTTCATGGGTGACGGCAATTGTCGCATTTGCGCGCGACGTGATCTTCAGGTAGTAGCCGAACAATTGTAGATAAGCAAGTCCTGTCAACATGCCGATGACTGGTGGAAGATAGAGAAAGTGATGGAAACTGACGGAAGTGGCGATGGTGGCAAGGAACAGCAACACGATCACCATGCCGCCGCGTTTTATTTTGACCGGCTTCTCATCTCCGCCGGGCTGGCCATCGGGAACGGCAAACATCATCAGGGTTGCCGGGATCAGCCAGTTCACCACTGACGGGATAAAGAGATAAAAAAAGGCCCAGAAGTCGACAGCACCCTGGTTGGTGACGATGTTTTTTTGCCACACCATCAGCGTTGTGATATCCCCAAAAGGGCTGAAAGCGCCGCCGGCATTTGCAGCCACCACAATATTGATGCAGGCCAGCAGGATAAAATTGCTATTGCTGCCGCCTACGGCCAACACCACTGCACACATCAGCAAGGCAGTCGTCAGGTTGTCGGCGACAGGTGAGATAAAGAAAGCGAGAAGGCCTGTTATCCAGAAAAGTTTGCGAAAGCCAAAGCCCCTGCGGATAAGCCATGAACGCAGCGCATCAAAGACGCCGCGCTCCTCCATGGAGTTGATGTAGGTCATCGCGACCAGCAGAAACAGCATCAACTCTGTATATTCCAGCAGATTGTGGCGTACCGCCTGTTCAACAGTATGGTTGAAACCATGCGCCTGGTATATCCATGCAATGAGAGCCCAGATGATCCCAGCCGCCAGCATCACTGGTTTGGATTTGCGCATATGGGTGAATTCTTCGAGCATGACGACCAGGTAGGCGAGAAAAAAGATTGCCAGTGAGGCATATCCAACCCAGTGGCCGGTGAGATCAAGATTTTCGACGATGTTCGAAGCTGATGCCGCAGAGGGGGAGAGCAACAGTATGCAGTACCACAAATATTTTTTAATTTTCACGTGTGAGATCCGGATGCTTATGTGAAGAGTTTAGTAGCTGAACAAATAACTACTCAATAACGCCGTGTATGGCAACAATTGATAGGATGTGTTGAGTGAAACGAAGCGCATCGATTTGGCGTAAATATTGATGCGTCTCGTGCCTCGACACATCCTATGTAGAACCGAGCACACGGTGTGATTAATAAGTTACGAGTTTAGCATGGGATAAGCAAGAGACCAGTGATCTGTGAATCAGGATATAATAGCGCCGTATTATCAATCAGCAGGAGCATTTTGTGGAAACAGATGCAGTAAAAGCACTCATCGAGCAGGGGCTGCCCGGGGCGGATGTTGAAGTCACGGGCGATGGCCGCCATTTTGAGGCAACGGTCATCAGTGATCAATTTGAAGGGAAATCGCTGCTGCAGCGTCATCGCATGGTCAATGCTGCTGTCGAAAAACAGATCAGCAGTGATGAGTTGCATGCGCTCTCTATCAAGGCATATACGCCGCAACAGGCCGAAGAGAAATAAATCTTCGTGTTTGCCCACTCACCCCAACCTCTCCCGTGGTGAGAGGGAGCTAGAACACACTCTGCGGAAACTCGCTGCTTCGAACTCCAGTACTGACACAGGATATTGTGATGTCTGACAACTCCTCTCCAACGGTCACTTTTAAAGATCTTGCCCTGAGTGAAGCGCTGCTCAAGGCGCTTGATGAGGTCGGTTATGAAACGCCTTCTCCGGTTCAGGCGGCCACCATTCCGGTGTTGCTCGAAGGGAGCGATATCGTCGGGCAGGCGCAGACCGGCTCCGGAAAGACAGCGGCTTTCGCACTTCCAATGCTGTCACGCATCGATCTGAAAAAGACGCAGCCGCAAGTGCTGGTACTGGCTCCTACAAGGGAGTTGGCTATCCAGGTTGCCGAAGCCTTTCAGCGTTATGCTTCTCATATGCGTGGATTTCATGTGTTGCCAATCTACGGCGGCCAGGACTATAAGATCCAGTTGCGGGCCCTGAGACGTGGTGTTCATGTGATCGTGGGCACGCCGGGACGGGTAATCGACCATCTGCGCAAGGGAACCCTGAAGCTGGATCATCTGCAGGCGCTGGTGCTGGATGAGGCCGATGAGATGCTGCGCATGGGTTTTATTGATGATGTTGAGTGGGTGCTGGAACAAACCCCGTCAACTCGCCAGATTGCCCTCTTCTCCGCAACCATGCCGAAAGATATCCGGCGGATCGCCAGAAAACATCTGCACGATCCGCAGGAGATCTCGATCCAGCAGAAGACAGCGACCGCCGAGACGATACGTCAGCGTTACTGGATGGTGAGCGGCACCCACAAGCTGGATGCCCTGACGCGTATTCTCGAGGCAGAGACCTGTGATGCAATTCTCATTTTTGTGCGTACCAAGATTGCAACTGTTGAGTTGGCGGAAAAGCTGGAGGCGCGGGGCTATGCTGTTGCGCCGTTGAATGGCGATATTCAGCAGAAGCAGCGGGAGCGCACAGTCGATCAGCTGAAGAGTGGCAAACTCGATATCGTTGTTGCAACAGATGTTGCAGCCAGGGGGCTGGATGTCCAGCGTATCAGTCATGTGATCAATTTTGATGTCCCACATGATACAGAATCCTATATTCACCGCATTGGCCGTACAGGAAGGGCCGGACGGGAAGGAGACGCCATTCTCTTTATTGCACCGCGCGAAAAACGCATGCTCTACGCGATCGAGAAAGCGACCAGAAAAAAGATCGATCAGATGCAACTGCCTTCGACTGCTGATATCAATGACAAACGCATTGTACAATTCAAGCAGAATATTACGGATGCAATTGCCGCTGAAGAGGAGACGGATTTTTATCTGCAGCTGGTCGGGCAATATCACCAGGAACACAATGTCCCGGCAATCGAGATTGCTGCTGCGCTGGCAAAGCTGCTGCAGGGAGATGTTCCGCTGCTGCTGAAAGATCAGCCCAAAAAAGCGAAGCAGAGCCGTCCTGAGAGAACACAAGGCAGGGGTGATACTCGCAGAGACGACAGGAGAGAAAGCAGGGAGGATAGCCGCAGAGATAGAGGGAGAGGTAGTAGGGAAGATGGCCGGAGAGAAAGCAGAAGAGACAATCAGGAAAGAGGCCGCGATGCAGAGGGCGGGGGTAGCGAGCGTCGTCAAGCATCGGGACCCGCTGAAGGCATGGAGCGCTATCGTATGGAGGTTGGACGCAAAAATGATGTCAAGCCCGGAAATATTGTCGGCGCCATTGCCAATGAAGCCGGTCTAGACAGCCAATACATCAACCGCATTGTAATCCATGAGGATTATTCAACCGTTGAACTTCCCCAGGGAATGCCCAGGGATATCTTCCGCACGCTGAAGAAAACCTGGGTGTGCGGAACCCAGCTGAAAATCAGGAAGGATGGTGCAAAGGATTCTGAAGCAAAAAATCCCAGGAAAAAATTGCATGTCAATAAACACGGGGATTCCGATCACAAGGGGAAAAGTAAAAAGAGGAAGCAGAAGAGAGAGTGAAATTTTGTGAGAGTACCCTTCTCATTGGTCACTCTATTATGCCATTGCACTCGAATTGCACTCTGGGATATGATTTCCAATAGAGGTTCCTG
>JADWMH010000201.1 GCA_015767355.1 Gammaproteobacteria bacterium | reverse complement strand
TCGACCAGCTGAAATTTGCTCTCGCTGACGAACTGAATCAGGCGTTTGGCTACAGCCTTGTAATTGAGCGTGTCGTCAATATGGTCAGTCGCGGCAGCCCTGGCGACATCTCCCGCCATCTCGATATCGAGCACGACAATCTGGCGAATCTGGCGCTCCCACTCGTAGATACCAATAATTGTATCGATTCGCAGGTCTCTCAGGAATACAATGTCCATCATAAATTTTTTATTGAACTTTATTTTGCCGGTTTGAACGGGGATACTACGCAATCCTGTCGGCAACGCAAACTGGATAACACGCATGGTATTTGGATTTGGCAACAAAAAACAGCGCACAGATGCTGAACATCCCCCCGAAAATCAGGATCAGCAGCAATCCGGAACGGGACTTTTCTCCAGCCTCAGGGATAAATTGGGGCGCACCCGCAGTTCCATCGCCGGCGGTCTTGCCGACCTCCTGAGCGGACGCGGGAAGATTGATGATGAGCTGCTGGAGGAGCTGGAAACCCTGCTGATTACCGCAGATGTCGGCATCGATACCAGCATGCGCATCATCAATGACATCAGTTCGCAGGTCAAACGCAAAACACTCTCTGATCCCGAAGCACTACAGAGTGTTTTAAAAACCGAACTGTTGCAGATTCTGCAAAAAGCCAACAGTGATGAAAAACAGCCTGCTCAAGGAAAACCCCGTGTCATCCTCATGGTCGGGATCAATGGCGCCGGAAAAACCACCACCATCGGCAAACTTGCAAAACGTTTTCAGAGTGAAGGAGAGCGTGTGATGCTGGCTGCCGGCGACACCTTTCGCGCAGCCGCAGTCGAGCAGCTGCAAACCTGGGGAGAGCGCAACGATGTTGCTGTGATTGCCCAACACACCGGCGCTGACAGCGCCTCGGTCATCTTTGATGCACTCGAGTCCGCCACGGCAAAAGGAGTCGATGTACTGATTGCGGATACAGCAGGCCGGCTGCATACAAAAACCAACCTCATGGATGAGTTGGCGAAGATCGTCCGGGTCATGAAAAAAATTGACCCGGATGCCCCGCATGAAGTGATGCTGGTCGTCGATGGCGGAACCGGTCAGAATGCGCTCCAGCAGGCGATCCACTTTAACCGGGCCGTGAGCCTCAGCGGCATTACCATTACCAAGCTCGACGGTACCGCCAAGGGAGGAATTCTGTTCGCAATTGCGGACAATCTGCAGATTCCTATACGCTATATCGGGGTAGGCGAAGGGATTGATGATTTGCGCCCATTTGATGCTGCGCAGTTTGTCGATGCGCTTTTTGAAACATGATCCACTTTGAAAACGTCAGCAAGCGCTTTCCGGGAGGCCACTACGGAGTCAGCAATATCACGCTGAACATCGAGAGCGGTGCCCTGGCCTTTATTACCGGTCACTCCGGCGCCGGGAAAAGCACCCTGCTGCGACTGATAGCACTGCTGGAACGCCCGACACGAGGGCAGTTGCTCATCGATGGCCGTAATATCGGCCGCCTGCCGGAAAAGGAGATTCCTGCGCACCGCCGCAAGATCGGATTGATCTTCCAGGACCACCGCCTGCTGAACGATCGCAGCGTTTTCGACAATGTCGCCCTGCCCCTGCATGTGAGAGGTTTTCCCGTGCGTGAAGTCGGCAAGCGTGTGCGCGCTTCACTTGACAAGGTGGGTTTGCTGAAAAAAGAGAAGGTTCTGCCTATCACGCTCTCCGGCGGGGAACAGCAGCGTGTCGGCATCGCCCGCGCCATCGTCTCAAGGCCGCCGATACTGCTGGCGGACGAACCAACCGGCAATCTTGACTCTGAACTCTCACGCGAAATCATGGACCTTTTTCTTGCCTTCAACCAGCTTGGCATCACCACCCTGATTGCCTCCCATGATCTTGACCTGATCAAAAAGCTCGATCGCCCCGTCATCAATCTGCAGCAGGGAGAGCTGACATGAGAGTGACGCTCTCCACCCGCATCTCAGCCTGGCTTGATCAGCACAGGCGATCTGCCTACAGCAGCTACATGGAGATGCGCCGCCGTCCAATGGCGAACATGATGACACTGCTGGTGATCGGCATCACCCTGGCCCTGCCCGCCAGCCTGCTTTCTCTCTTGAAGATCAGCCAAACCATGACCGGTGATCATCAGCAGAGCGCCTCTATCTCCCTATTTCTGAAAAACGGGATCGTGGATGAGAAAGCGCTCCGGGTTGCGGCTGATCTTGAACTACGGCCGCAGATAAACCATGTTGAATTACTCACCAGCGCCGATGCCATGGAGGAGTTTCGCAGCCACAGCGGCTTTGGAGATGCCCTGGATGCACTGGATGATAACCCGCTGCCCAATGTGCTTCTGATCCATCTGACCCCGGGTAACAGCAGTATTGATATCAGGAAGCTGGCGACCGAGCTCAAAGAGGAGTCCGTCACCGATTCAATCGAATACGATCAGGGCTGGATAGAACGCATGCAGGCTATTACCCAGGCAATCAGAAGAGCGGTACAGGCGCTCGGTTTTGGTCTTGGACTGGCCGTAATGCTGATCATCGGCAATACCATTCGCCTTGAAATCATGAATCGCAAAGAGGAGATCGAGGTGACGCGTCTCGTTGGCGGCTCTGACGACTTCATTCGCCGTCCATTCCTCTATATCGGCCTCATCTACGGACTCTTTGGCGCCCTGATAGCATGGCTGCTGGTCTCCATCCTGCTGATGCTCGTCAGTGGTCCGCTGGGACGACTCGCCGAGCTCTACGACACCTCAATATCACTCTCCGCATTCAGCTTGCATGCACTGCTGTTGCTGATCCCGATCGGCATCAGCTTCGGCCTGGCTGGCGCCTGGCTTGCAGTCAGCCGGCATCTCTCTTCGATCAATCCGGAATAGGAGTAGATTTGTGGATTTCCTGGAACTTTTTCAACTATTAGCACTCTCACTCAATGAGTGCTAAACTATTACACAGGAAATGACTAAGGATTTATTATTATGAATGAAGCCATGGCTTTGACACTATCTTCAGGTAATCTTGAGAGCTACATAAGCAGCGCTTTCAAGCTACCTATGCTGACAGCCGAACAGGAGCATGACTACGCTCTGCAGCTGCGTGACCATGATGATCTTGATGCGGCTAAATCACTGGTTCTGCCGCATCTGCGCTTTGTCGTGCGTATTGCCCGTGGTTACTCCGGTTATGGCCTGCAGCAACAGGATCTGATTCAGGAAGGCACCGTCGGACTGATGAAGGCTGTGCGTCGTTTTGACCCGGATAAAGGCGTGCGCCTGGTCTCTTATGCCGTTCACTGGATTCGCGCCGAGATTCATGAGTTCATCCTGCGCAACTGGCGCATTGTCAAAGTGGCAACAACCAAGGCGCAGCGCAAGTTGTTCTTCAACCTGCGCAGCAAGAAAAAGCACCTTGGCTGGTTTTCACAACAGGAGGTCAACGAGGTTGCTGAAGATCTCGGCGTCAAGCCCGAGACCGTGCTTGAAATGGAGTCACGCCTCTATGGCAGTGATCTCTCCTGGGATCTTCCTCCCGGAATGGATGATGAGGAGCACGGCGTCTCCCCCTGCAACTGGTTGCCGGACGAAACAGCCGAACCAGCAAAATTGGTTGAGCAGCAGGATGCGAATTCATCGCAGCAGAAGCTGCTGCTCGATGCAATGGAGCAGCTTGACGAGCGCAGCAGGGCTATCCTGCAGGCTCGCTGGCTGAGTGACTCCAAATCAACTCTTCAAGAGCTGGCCAAAGAGTATGGCGTCTCTGCGGAGCGCATTCGACAAATCGAAAAGAGTGCGATGAACAAAATCAGGGCACAGATGATTTCCTAACTTTTTCACAAATGAATAAATTTTCAATCACAACTCTCGCCAAGACGCAAAGCTTCCGCGTCCTGCTTACGCCCCTGGCGTCCTGGCGAGAGAAAATGATTATTTTCATACCTCGCCAGTGTGAGGCT
>JADWMH010000200.1 GCA_015767355.1 Gammaproteobacteria bacterium | reverse complement strand
AAGCATTAACAGGCAGATCTTCACGACTCTTCGCGATGCCGGAATGATTTGGCCGCTGGCCCTTTTGTGTGCCGGCGTGCTGTTGCTGTGTTTCTCTGCTGTGGTGCTGTTCAGTGGGGGTGACGCGTACAGGGGCGTGCTGTTCGTTGCGTTGCCGATGATTATTGCCGGATTGTTCATCAGCGCCTGGCAGCTGCACAGCAAACTGCTCAGACCTCTGATCATACTGCAGAACTCTGTTGCCGGCGTCTCACAGGGCAATCCCGGGGCGATGGTGTCGAAGCAGGATGAAGGAGCGTTGTTCTCGCTGGTGCACGATATCAGCAGTATCAACGAGGAGTTGTATGACCTCTACGAGGATATGGACAACCGCGTCGAGCGTCAGACAAGGCGGCTGGCGCAAAAGACAACATCCCTGAAGATCCTCTACGATGTGGCGGCAACCATCAATGAGGCAACCTCGCTGGATGAACTGCTGCTGGGTTTTTTGCGTATGCTCAAGGAGATGCTCAACGGCCGTGCTGCCACCATCCGCCTGGTCACACCCAACGGCAACATGCGCCTGGTTGGAACCATCGGCCTGGACAATACCCTGCTGCATGACAAGGAGATGCTGCCGTTGCAGCTGTGCGTTTGCGGCACTGCACTCTCACCGGGAAATATTCTGTGTGAGAACAACCCGCAACGCTGTTCAAAAATCAACGGCCGTAAAATGTTTGGCAGCGATGAGATTGATGTGGTCACCGTGCCGTTGGAGTATCATGATGATGTGCTCGGCATCTATAATATCTTTGTTGACGCGCCCGGCATCTCCGATCGCGAGGATATTCTGGAGTTGCTGAAGACCGTAGGCAGTCACCTGGGAATGGCGGTGGCCAAGCAGCGCTCCGACGAAGAGGCTCGCCGTCTCTCCATAATGGAGGAGCGCACAGCATTGGCGCATGAGCTGCATGACTCGCTTGCACAGACACTCGCCAGTCTGCGTTTTCAGGGACGCATGTTATGCGACACCATGCAGCAGGAACCGCATTCGGAGGCTGCTTTCGATGATCTTGAGAAAATACGCCACGGTCTGGGTGAGGCGCATACTGAATTACGCGCCTTGATCGGCAGTTTTCGGGCGCCGACCGGAGAGAGGGGGTTTCTGCCTGCTCTGCACAAGCTGGCGCAGCGTTATGAGGAGGCGACGGGCATTGCTCCTTTTGTGCAGATCAAGTGCCGGAATCTGGAGCTGAATCCCAGCGAGGAGATGCAGTTGCTGCGTATTGTGCAGGAGTCTCTGGCAAATATCCGCAAGCATGCAGAGGCCAATACGGTGCGTATTCTGATCAATCTCGAGAGCAATGGCATGACAGTGTTGATCGAGGATGACGGCAGTGGTTTTGAACAGGCGCCTTCCGGCAAGCCGGGTGAGCATATCGGCCTCTCTATCATGCAGGAACGCGCACGCCGGCTGGGTGGTGAACTCAAAATCGAGAGTGAACCGGGGGAGGGCACCCGCGTGGAACTCTTTTATGTACCCGAATCGATGAAAAATGATAGCTGATGAACCTCTTGCAAAATCCCGTCATTCCGGCATGCTTTTAGCCGGAATCCATAGATCTTGATTTGCAAATGGTTGATTTACTGGATTCCGGCCTTCGCCGGAATGACGAATTTTAGAGTTTTGCAAGGGGCTTACTGGTTCCCACGCTGGAGCATGGGGACGAGAATAAGAAAACCCTTTGCGTCTCTGCGTCTTTGCGAGAGACGAAAAGATCCTCATGCCTCGTTAATCTGAGACATGGTCTCACTGGAAATGGAAATAACTAAAATGCAAGTATTGTTGATTGATGATCATGCGCTGTTCCGTTTTGGACTGCGTGAACTGCTGGAACGCCGTGATATCGATGTTCTGGAGGCAACCGGCGACTGTGAAGAGGGGATTCGTCTGGCGCGTGAACATCAGCCGGATGTGGTGCTGCTGGATATGCGTATGCCCGAGATGAGCGGCATCGATGTCCTGAAGCGTCTGCGTGAAGATCATCCGCAAATGCCGGTTACGCTGCTCACCACCAGCCAGGATGAGCAGGATGTTCTGAATTCGCTTCAATATGGCGCCAATGGCTATCTGCTTAAAGATATGGATCCTGATGAATTGATCGATGCACTGAAGGAGATTGTTGATGGAGGTACGGTCATCTCAAAAGAGTTGACCGCAGTGCTGGCGCGTGCGGCTGTAAGACAGGATGAAGAGGCGCCGCCGGAAAAGCCAGAGAATGACCCCTTCTCCGAATTGACGCCGAGAGAGAGGGAGATCCTGTGCCATCTTGCAGAAGGGGAGAGCAACAAGGTAATTGCACGTGATCTTGGTATCTCGGACGGTACGGTCAAGCTTCACGTCAAGGCCATCCTTCGTAAACTTGAAGTTCACTCCCGCGTTGAAGCGGCGGTGATGGCGGTCAAACGCAGCGCCTGTGAGCCTGACTGAAATCCCCTTCCATAAACCAAAAACAGGGCGTTAAATATGCAAAGGTTTGTTGAACTCATGCGGGAGTGGATTGGTGACATCCCGGAGCACATGCCATGGGATCTCGAGGAGCGGCTCGAAGAGAATAGCGATATCCTGCTTGTCGATGTCCGCGAGCAGGATGAATTTGACGCCATGCGAATTCCCGATTCGATCTGTGCTCCGCGCGGCATCCTGGAATCCTGCTGCGAATGGGATTTCGAGGAGACCATACCCGAGTTGGTCAAGGCGCGTGAGCGTGAAGTCGTGGTGGTGTGCCGCTCCGGACACCGCAGTCTGCTTTCTGCCAGATCCCTGGAAATACTCGGTTTCGAAAATGTCGCCTCCCTCAAGAGTGGCATCAAGGGATGGAATGATTTCGATCTGCCGCTGCTGGACGCCGCCAACAAGCCTGTTGATCCTGATGAAGCAGACGAAGATCTGACAGCAAAAGTGAGAGAGGATCAGCTCGATCCGGCAAGGCGCAGTATAGTGCAGTGATGCACAAGTATTCCTTGAGCGACCAACTTTTTTATACAATGAGTCAAATTTTAAAAACAACTCTCGCCAAGACGCAAAGCCCGCCAAGAAAAACCTTTGCGGTCTTGGCGTCTTGGCGAGAGAAAACAATCTCTTTCTTTCAATGAAAACCACCATAATTTTATTGATACTGCTGCTCGTTATCGGCTATATCCTGGCCGCCCTGTATCTCTATATCAATCAGAGGTCCATGATCTACTTCCCGCATAAGGGGCCTTCTGACAGCCATGACTCGACCTTTGAGATAGAGAGTGACGGACATACGCTGAAGGGGTGGGTTGTAAATCCGGGGCGGCGAAAGACGATCATCTATTTTGGGGGCAATTCGGAGAGAATCGAGGGAAACATTGATGCATTTCAAACTGTCTTTCCGCACTACACCCTCCATCTGCTCAATTACCGCGGTTTTGGGGAGAGTGACGGCAAACCGACAGAAGCGGGGTTGTATCAGGATGCGCTGGCAATCTATGATCAACTGAAAGCAGAGCATGCACACATCTCGGTCATCGGACGCAGCCTTGGCAGTGGCGTTGCCAGCTGGCTGGCAGCCTCCAGGAAGGTTGAGAAACTGATCCTGATCACTCCATTTGACAGCGCCAAAGAAGTTGCACAGAAGGCCTATCCCTATTTCCCGATGTCACTGCTGTTGAAAGATAAACATGATTCATGGAGCAGGGCAAAGCAGATCGATAGCCGCATTTTGATGATCATCGCAAGCGATGACGCCATCATATCCAGAGAGCACAGCGACAGACTGGCGGAACAATTCAATCCGGAGCAGATCGAGGTGGTGGTGATCGATGATGCAACGCACAATACCATTTCAACCCATCCGGAATTTTTCGACGCCATGCAAGCTTTTATGCAATAACCAGGAGCCTCTTGCCAAACTCCAAAATTCGTCATTCCGGCTAAAAACATGCCGGAATGACGGTGTTTTGCAAGTA
>JADWMH010000199.1 GCA_015767355.1 Gammaproteobacteria bacterium | reverse complement strand
TTTCCGCTCTGCGTCACGATGATGTCATTGCTGCGGCAAAACTCCATCTCCATCAGCGGGAATGGTGACCCACAGGAACAATCTTCCGCCCGAAGCCTTCCGGAATCACCGATCTCATATCGGATAAGAGGCATCACATGGTTGGTCAGCGAGGTCACCAGGAATCGATCTTCATGCTGCATATTTACCGATTCCAGATACACCATGTCAGTAAAAACATGAAATTTTCCATGACGGCATTCAAGCGCAATATTGGGAATTTCCCTGCTGCCGTACTGGTTGAATACCTTGCATGAAAAAGCCCTCTCTATCACTTCGCGTTGCCACTCATAGAGCACCTCCGCAGTGGAGAATACCCCTATGAGGCTCTTCGGCATGCGCAGTCGCTG
Source organism: Gammaproteobacteria bacterium (assembly GCA_015767355.1). Lineage (GTDB taxonomy): Bacteria > Pseudomonadota > Gammaproteobacteria > Chromatiales > Chromatiaceae > Sva-25. Next base: position 3,587 of record JADWMH010000199.1, on the reverse strand, counting down.
TTCGATGATATGTCCGGCCAGCTCAGCAAGTATGGATGCGTAGCCCTGCAGCAGCACCGGCTTGTATGACTGGATAAAACTTGCCCACTCATGCAGCTGCACCCTGGTATATTCAGAGGCGCCGATGGTTGTTTCTGCAGCAATGAAGTCATCAACTTTTTTGCTGAAGCCCCCTTCTCCCCTGATGTCCTGTCTGGCTCCCCAGAAATTCAGAATCTTCTCTCCGGGCTGCCATCCAGACCACATATAGCTGCGCATCATGCCGGCGCGCATCAATTCGGTCTTGTGGCTGTCGTAGTAAAATTCCAGAGGCCTGCCTGTGGAGCCGCCGGTGTAACCAATGCGCAGACTGCGCCTGTCTACTCCTCTCGCAACCATGGCCTCTTTCTGCTGAACCACCTCTCTCTTGAGCAGTATCGGCAGGTTTTCCAACACCTGATCATCGGAATCATGCTGCAGCATCTGCTGATATTTGTGCTGGTAGAAATCACAATTATTTGCAGCAAAGGTGATAATTTCCGTGAGTTCCCGCCGTTGTTTTTGCAGCAACTGCTCTCTGCTCATGCACTCATTGTTCAGCAACTCCTTCAGGCATGCGTAGCGCTCTCTTTTTTGCCGGGAGTGAATGAAATGTTTGAGACGGGAGGTCATCAGGATATCAAGCTCAATGCCGTTCAGCCAAAGCCTGTTTCCAGGCTTGCCGCTCGTCAGCGTATGCAGTGATCGCCTCAATCATGCCTGCATGACGCTCTTCTCTGTTTGCCTGTGAATCAATGCGTTGGAAACTCATGGAATCCCGGCCAAAATTGGTATCGATATTATTTAGAAATTTCCTGAAATCTTCCTCAGCATGCTCCAGCCCGGAGCTCCTGTTCCACCAGTTGTCATTGTCAAAAATAAGGGCATGCAAGCGCCTGGATTTCTCCATGATCCCTCTCTGCGTTTGTGCGTAACGCTGCCGCATCTCGTCCTCAACCGTCTCCAGCATCTGCTTGATCACTTCACTGGATAATCTCTGCTGTGGAAAGCCTGATTCGACCAGGCGCTCGATGGTGAAAAGCATCACGTCGCCGAAGAACTGCCTCTCAAACTCTCCAGAGAGATCCACCCGCTCGATGCCGCTCTCAATGCCTGGCCTGAACTCCGACTCACCACTCTGCTCTACTGTGCGTTTATGCAGCATGGGCAGATTTGCCGAGACAAATCGCTCCTGCATCTCTGACTTGATCAGACGTCCCAGCACCGGCCCCGCCATTCTTAGTTTCAGCGCTGCAAAGGGGATGAAATAGTCGAGCCCCTCAGCGTTGAAGATGTAGTTGCCGGTGTAGATGGTTCTTGCCCGTGTCGTAGCATCTGCGCTCCGGGCATGGTCAAAATAGCTCTTGCGTGTCGGATGTTCGCCGTAAAAAAAGTTATTTAGCTTGCTGGAGAAATCCTGCAGGCATGCGGCATGATCATGGTCGCCGCTGATGGTGCATGTGTAATCATAGCTTTCAGCTGCCGGCTTAAAGCCAAAAAGGCTGGCCATATCATGATAGGCCGCTTCATGCATTTTACACTCACCCTGACGGTGAAACTGACAGGGTGCGACCATCTGTTTGTGTGCGATCTCTTCTGCAAATGCAATGACATCATCAAGAAAAGTCCCGGCCATGACTGCTGGAGAGACAGGTGGGTCGCCGACAACCTTGCCGGTCAATATGCTGACATCCTGTTGTAAAAAAATTTCGTCCAGCTCATGCAGGTAGTTGATGGCATAGATCCCCCTGTCGCCATCGTTGCCCTGCACCTTAACCTGAAACTCCTGATCACTGTCCACGAAGTAGAACAGCAGTTTGTGCTGTTGTTGGCTCATTGCATTGAGTTTCAGGTAGGCGATATTGCGCATCATCGAGGCGCCCTTGTGATAGAAGGCGGATGCATCGAATTCACCCAGGATGCTGTTCAGCCTCCTGCCCCTCCCCGGGAGCTGATCGATTTGATGCAGCTGCTCATCAATTCCAAAATAGAGGGTTTCGAGTCCCCGCTCACTAAAGTGGCGGCTGATCTCCCTGTTTACCCGGATATTGTGCTGCTCCCTGCTGTCGTCTGCAATGATGACAGAGACTCTGGTGTATTTTCCATCGGTGCAGCCGCCATAATGAAACAACTGGCAGAGTCTCAACAGGCTGTGCAGGCAGTTGTTAAGATGCTGCGGCCTGTCAGCAACCGGGATGACAATAACAAACCTGTGCCGATGGTCGCTCCCCTGCTGTGCTATCAGAGCTTCCATCTGCCGAAACAGCTGCTGATAGAGTCGGATCAGCGCATCATCGAAACCTGCCGCCCCGATCTCTGTGGCGATAAACGGCGCCGATTCCCTGCAGATTTGAATATTTTCGCGGGCTGACTGCGACTGCTCCAGGCGCTGTCGAAGCGCCTGCAGATCCCGGTTGCCGCTGAAGATATCGAAGAAGCGATTGAGTGCAGTAAAAATTGTTGAAGCCATGTATTTGATTTTTTCGTGGCTTTCGTGATTTTCGTGGTTAAAAAGCCGGGATGATGCTCGCGCCTGCTATCTCCCCGACCTGTAACCCGGGAAGGCGTCTTTATCTATAATGATCTCGATGAGGTTGATCGAAGCGGAGAGGTCGCAACTTGAAAAGAGATCGTCAAGATCGGATTGCATGGTGATTTTTTTGTAGTCGATACCGAATGAACGGGCCAGATCCCTGTAGTCAGGATTGACAAAATCACAGTCAATAAAGCGTTTATGGTATTGCTGGAACTGATTTTTTCTGATCAGCCCCATGGTCGCATTATTAAAAACAACCACATTCAACGGCAAGTTGTAATTGACTGCTGTCATGATCTCCATGCAGCACATCTGAAACCCGCCGTCACCGAGTATGGCGAAAGTCGGCTTTTGCGCAAAGAATCGCGCTCCAATTGCAGCAGGTATGGCATGCCCCAGCGAGGAGATCCCGGAGTTGGGGAAATATCGGTTGCGACTGGATACGCGGAAGAAATTCTGCGCGAAAATGATATTGTCGTCAAAAACGCAGATATCCTCGGGAAAGTGCTGCTCCAGACTTGAAAAAAACTTCTCGACCAGCGCGAATCTGGAACTGGAGACCGGGGAGTCATCATTGGCGGAACTCTCACTCAGCGCATCTCGATACGTCTCTATGCCGTCAAGCTCCTTGCGCTGAACATCACGCTCCTGCATGTTGCTCAATACTCCGGAAAGCACCTCACGGATATCACCGTGAATGGCGACATCCGCTTCAAACACCTTCTCAAGCTGATCGGGATCGTTGTCAATCTGCACAATTTTTTTATTTTCGATCAGTTTTTGATCCCACAGGTAGCTGGTTCTTTCGTTAAACCCGGCGCCGAGAAATATGATCAAATCCGCTTTGTCAACAATATAGCTATAGGCGAAACCGTTGGACGTCACCCCCAGGCTTCCCAGGGAGAGCACCGACTGCTCGCTAATGACGCCTTTTGCTTTGAGGCTGGTTGTCACCGGGATATTAACCGATTCACTGAGTTGTTCGACCAGTTGCTGGGCATCGGAGCGGATGCAGCCATAGCCTGCAACGATT
>JADWMH010000050.1 GCA_015767355.1 Gammaproteobacteria bacterium | reverse complement strand
CGTTGCTGCTGATGCCGTTATCGTTATCGACCCCTATGTGCGCGCCATGCCGCCGGGGCAGAAAGTCACCGGCGCCTTTCTCTCATTGAAAAATGACAGCGACAGCGACCGTTCACTGGTTCGTGCAGAGAGTGATGCCGCTAAAAATGTGGAACTGCACGAGCATGTGCATAAAGACGGCATGATGCAGATGCGTGAAGTCGAGAAGATCGATATTACCAAAGGCTCTACGACTGCACTCAAGCCCGGCGGACTGCATATCATGATGATCGGCTTGACCAGAGCACTGAATGTGGGCGACATTGTCGACATCAAGCTCATCTTTGACGACGGCTCCGAACAGGTCGTCAAGGCCCCCGTCAAGAAAATTCTTGCCGGCATGGGCATGATGAAAAAGGAGATGGGTAAAAAAGGGGGTATGGGCGACATGAAACAGATGAAACATGCCAGCCCGATGCCAAATTTAATGGGAATTGTAAAGAAAAACGCAAAGCAGCTGGCGTTGAATGGCGAGCAGATGAAAGCGCTCAAGCAGTGGGCGGATGTCCATCAGCCACGCGTGTGGGAGTGGGTCGGCGTCATTACCAGCACGGAAAAACAGCTGCATGATGCCGTACTCAAAGGCGCATCCAGAGACGATCTCGACAAGATGACCCTGACGATTCTCGATACCCGCCAGAAAATCATCCGCACCAAGATCATGTGTGTCGATAACCTGCGTGCTATCCTGAATGACGATCAGTGGAACAAGCTGATGGGGATCTACGCGGGTGCGGCAAAATAGGAATAATTGGCAGCCAATTCTGCAGGGTGGATAAGGCGTCTTTTTGCGTCCTCCATGGATGTAGCCAATGCATCAACACATGGTGGATGCGCTATCGCTTATCCCCCCTACGACGGTTGTATTGACTACATCCAAACTTGGTTATGCATGAATAAAACAAAGCTCATTGTCGCCCTGCTTCTATTCGGCATAGCTGCGGTGGTTGGTTACAAGCTCAACAATGCCACGCAAAAAAGCGTGACTCAGCTGGCCGCAAGCAACCCAGACTGCGAACTCAGAGACGGACCCTGTCAAGCTGAGCTGCCATCTGGCGGCAGCATCGAATTCTCGATTGAACCACGCTCGACACCACTGATGAAACCGCTGTCACTCACAGTCAGCGTGCGCGACTTCGAGATCACTGCCGCCGAAATCGACTTCGTTGGCATCGGCATGAATATGGGTTACAACCGCCCGCAATTGAAGCGAGTCAGCAACAACCGCTTCGAAGGGAGCACCACACTGCCGGTATGCATTCTGCAGCGCATGGAGTGGGAGGCGCGACTGCTGCTTGAAACTGACAAGGGAACTGTGATGGCGCCCTTTCGTTTCTACACCGATAAAAGCCCTGCCTCGCCATGAATAATAAAATCACTCAAGTCGTTGTCGCAGGGCTGGTCATCGTGCTCGTGTGGCTGCTGCTGTTCTGGGAACCTGGCGGCGGTGATGCTGATTCCACGCTGACCACAGGACCAACCGGCGGTGAATTTTCATTGCAATCCGCTGATGGCCCCGTCACCCTCAACGATTACCGCAACAAGGTAGTCGTGCTCTACTTCGGCTACACATTTTGCCCGGATATCTGCCCGACATCCCTGTCGCTGCTGTCAGTCACCCTGAACGAACTCACCGCAGAGGAACTGCAGCAGGTTCAAGCCGTGTTTGTCAGTGTTGACCCTGAACGCGATACCCTGAAACACCTCAAGACCTATGCCGGCTATTTCCATCAAAACATCATTGGCGCCACAGGCTCCAGAGAGCAGATCGATGCGGCTGTGAAAAAATATGGCGTCGGCTACAATATTGTTAAATCCGCTTCAGAGGCTGACTATTCAGTCGATCATACCTCCTACACCTACATCATCGGCAAGAGCGGCAAACTGCGCTTTTCACTGGCGCATGGCACTTCGACTGATGAAGTCAGCAAAAGCATTCGCAGTCTGTTGTAGTTTCAGCAGATGTTGCATCGCGGTCAGAAGACCGCTCCTACACCAATGCACGCACACGCATCCGAATATCTTGTAGGAGCGGCCCTCTGGCCGCGAAATGGAAAATGCAGGATCTCAGTTCATCCTGTCATAGAAACGCAGCCTGTAGAGCAGCCGCCTGTGCTGTTCCGAATCCGTGAAGCCCGTGCGGTCATGCAGCACATTATTGCAGATCAGCCCCTGGCCCGGCTGCAGCGTTGCCCGGTAGATCCACGCTGATTCCGAGTTCAGCAACTCTTGCAGTGCTGCAACAGCTTCCCGGGTCAGCACATCATCCTTCCACTGGATATTGCGTTGACGCGCGGTATAGCGCATGTGCAAATGACCATGCTGATCGATAGAGAACACCGGACCGGTTCGATCAGGCCGTACGATCTTGTCATCCACTTCATTGGCGGGGATAAGCATCACATCAGGCTGCATCAGGGCGCGGATGTAATCCGGATTGATATCACGGAGATGCAGCCAGGCGAGTTCATGATCCATTAATGCATTCTCACCACCCTCTTCTGCAGCCCTTTCACAAAAGAGCATCAATCCACGGATCTGCTGCTCCAGGGTATTGTAATAGCCGTCGGTATGCCAGCTGATAGGCCTATTGGTGTAAGGGATATAGGTTTTGCGCCAGCCTGCATCATCAGAGACGGTCAACGAAGTGATGCCCACATCATCCGCCCCCTCATTACGATCCAGACGTTTGAGGCCAAAACAGGCGGCAAATGTCATCAATGCCTGCTTATCGGCAGCGCCAGCCGTTGCATAGACCGCCATATTCGAGCGCGCACAATACTCTGTAATGGCGCTGATTTCAGCAGCAGTCGGCTGCTTCAGATCTTTCACTTCGACGATCAACTGCTCAATTGAAGCAGGAACCTGCTCCAACTTCTGCCTGCGCCACTGCTGGTAGGCGCTCTCATTGTCAGGATGGAATGGGCTGTTCTTCACTATAATCAACTCCCGGGGGATGAGCATGGAAACCTATCAAAAAGCCCGTGCATGGCATCAATTTTGCGCAGATATTGATGCGCCTCGTACCTCGACACATCCTATGCAGAATCAAGCACATGGGGTTATTGAAGAGTTACATTATTTTACAACTGCAGAGGTCAACTTATCCAGTGTTGTTTCCAGCTTTCCAATGACGACACACTCATCCAGAGCATAATCCTTCTTCAGCCACTGCGGATTGCGATATGTCAGCCAGGTTGTTCCATCGGGAGCTGTATACACCAGGATTTTCATCGGCAGATCCAGTCCGGCCGCCATGTCATTCAGCATGATCTTGGTGCCTGCTTGCGGCTTGCCGAAAATCAGAAGCTGTGAATTTCCCAGTGTCATACCAACTTCTGCGGCATTCATCTTGTGGTCGATGCGGGCAAAGATGTGAACATCGTTCTCTTTTAGCTTCGCCTCGAGTTTATCCATGGTCTGCTGTACATCATGGGCGCTCTCTTTGCTGATGATATCGGATTCCGCATTGGCGATCATGGGAAGCATCAATACAATGGCTAACAGGTAATATTTCATGGTTACGGTTCCTTAACTTGATAGAGATTGAAATTTGTTGCCGCCAAGCCGCTCTATGATCTTGTCGGCAACACGAAAAGCGTTGGCGTATATGGTCCAGGTGAAAGGCGCACTGCCAGCACTTGGCATAAAACTGCCATCAGTGATGTAGAGGTTGTCGACATCGTGCGCCCGGCAGTCTGCATTCAACACTGAAGTTTCGGGGTCATCGCCAAAACGGCATCCACCGGCCATGAGATTCAAAGGTGGTGAGCCCGAAGCAAAAGACACCACATTTTCAGCCCCCATTGCCTTCAGAACTTCAGCGCCTTTTGATGCCAGGTACCAACCCACCTGCAAATTGCGCACATGAAAGCCCAGGCGCGCCTTTGCCACCGGCATATCCCACTTGTCCCTGACCTTTGAATCCAGTGAGACAAAGCAGTCATCGACCGGCAACCAGTCGCAGAATGCCTCGATTTTGATATAGCTGCTTTCGCGAAAGTGCTGTTCCAGCCTGCGTTTCAGCGGCTTGCCCCACAGCAACCCGTCTGATCCGCGCATCTGCCTGGTTGCACGCGAGACCGGATTGGGGTGCAGGTGTACGAAGTCGATGGTGCCTCCCTTTTGCTTCTCTCCAAAGTCAGCGTCATCAATGACATAGTAATCATATATGGATCGGTTGATAAAGGGGCCGATCTGGCGCATCTCATCTCTCTTTTCAGCGGGAAAATCGGCATAACGCAGCCGTCCTGAACCTGCGCCTCCGCCGGCAAAAAGCAAATTTTTTCCGACCTGGCCGCTGTTGTTGGCCAGACCATGCGGATGTTTCTCACCCGTTGAGTTCAACAGCAGGCGCGACGTCTCTACAGCCTGGCAGGCCACCACATAAAGTGCGGCATCGATATGTTTTACTACATCGTTTTTATCACGATACTCCACTGCCGTAATCTGGCCGCTACTGTCACTTTGCAGGCGAATCACATGGGAATCGGGCAGAATTTTACAGCGACCGCCGGCGACAGCGTGGTTCAGCAGCGCCGCCCGTGAACTCCCCTTGGCGCCAGTCGCACAGCCGTAACTTCCGCAGTAGCCGTTGTAGCTGCAGCTTTGACGCCCCAGATCCGGCTTCGAGAGAATGGCGCGCGGCATTGGTACAGAGTGGACGCCCAGCTTGTCACATGCCTGGTCAATCAGCCCTGAAACGGGGTGTTCTGCTGTCGGAGGATAGGGAAAATCAGGTGTGCTGCGCGGTTCCTGGTGAGGATGATCGACCACCCTGCCGGATACGCCAACAACATGCTCCACCTTGGTGTAGTAAGGCTCGAGGTCGTCATAGCTGATGGGCCAGTCCACCACATTCGCTCCCTCGATGGGGCCAAAGGTCGAGAGCTGTTTGAAATCAACGGGTTTGAGACGATGGAAGAAGCCGCTCATGAAGTTCGACGAACCGCCCACGACATTTCCGTTCCATAAATTCCAGGAGGTATCTTGCGCTGTTTCCCTTCGTCTCCACCCCCCCTCATCCAGCTCTGTCTCAACCACATGACTCTGCTCCTTTAGATCCGGGGTGTAGGCGTTGCGGATACAGCATGCAAGCTCATCCTTGTAGTAATCCTCCTCGGTGAACCACGGCCCTTTCTCCAGCACCACCACAGAATACCCGGCTTCTGCCAGGGCGTAGGCGACAGGTCCACCGCCGGCGCCGCTGCCGATTACGCACACATCAAAATCGTGACTCATGTTGCAACTCGTTTCATAGCAGAAAATATCTCTTCTCTTTCGGAGGACGGGGAAATCCCGGAATGTGCTGCAGCCATATCCAGCCAGCGGCCTGTGGATTCCCACCATAAACAGGATCACTCAGCAACGCTTCGAAAATATAGCGGATCATCTCCTGCAGCCACGCCCGGCCTTGCTGTTTGCTTTTTTCCATATTGCGCAATACTGCCTCGCGCTGATCCTGCTGCAACGCTATAAATAATTTTTGATACAACTCCAGGGATGTCTCATCGACCTGAGCAACACCGGCACGCAAAAATTGCTTATGGATTTCATCTGTCTCATCATCGAGCAGCACCGTTTGAAGCCAGTGCAATGCCTTGACATCTTTGGCGCCGGGCGCTTCAGTTTCAGATGGAAAGAGATGATCGAGCACGGCATCCAGCGTCTGCCACTGCTGGTCAGACAATCCGGCATCACCAGATCGCTGTGCCGGAGCTGCAAACAACGGAAGCGATGCAGTAGTCGCTGCTGTTGCAGCAGCGCCTGCCGAAGTGATTTTCAGAAAATGGCGTCTATCCATGTTATACCTCAGCTTTACTTATCAATATACATTGTTATTTGTGTGCTTCTGGAGAGGGGTTCTGCACCACCGCCATCATCATCCACAGCATCAATTTCGGTTTCAGGTATCCGCGTTTGTGCAATATCTCAATGCCATCAGCATTCAGCATCACTGTTCCGGGGCGTGCGTGCCGGCGATAATGTTCAATCAAATCCCCCGCTCCCTCGTCACTGACTCGCACTGCCAGGAAATGTTCATTGATATAGGCAACGACTTCCGCGTCACGATAGGTCGTCTCATCCATCTTTTTGCAAAACTGGCACCATTCAGCCGTCAAATCAAGAAAGACCAGCTTGTTTTGCTGTTTTGCCTGCTCATAGATGGCAGCAGTGGATGGCTGCCAGGCGATTTCAGGTTCTGCATTGTTTGCCTTAGCCAGGACTGTCGTCACGCCTGACAGCAACAAACAAACAATAACAAATGTGATGAGTTGATGTTTCATATCGCGGATCCGTGCATTGCTTTCTAAATGATTCTGTCACTCTCTCATGAAATACTGATCTCTTGAGACATTAGCATGACTGCAACAATTAGACAGGTTATTACAGGATTTCTTACAAAAGGAAGAGAATTCTTTATTGACATATCTCATTTGACAGCGGCGCCCATCTATATTAGTATATGCTCATATTTTAAACAGGCGAGGTACAAGCCATGAGTAATATCCTGAACGTAGACTGTGAAGAGTGGCGCGAAGTTGCTTCAGACTATCCGGATCAGATGGAAGTTATCGTTGAGATGATGATCGAATCTGACGAAGAACTCTGCTACGACGAGGCAGCATAATCCGACAACAAATATTGAATAAAAAAAGCCACTGCCACCTTTGACGGTGGCTTTTTTCTGGACAACTCCTTACATAATTGAGTCCTGACATCAGACTTCAGGACTCTACAGCTGCTTCATCATGCTCAACAGCTCCTTCCCCGTCATCCTCCAGGATGGTGTCGGACTGGATATAGAGCAGTTCAACGATGGCAACCAGGTTGCGGCTGATTGTCGTCGTGTAGACACTGTCATTCATCAGCGAAGTTGCCATTTCACTGGTAATTTCACTGCTCCTTACCAGCCTGTCGATTGTGCCGTCCATGAGCACATCATGGCGCTCCACTTTTTCCTTGAGCTTTTTCAGCTTCTGCAGATGTTTTTCAGGATGCTCCGAACTCTTGATCTGGTGAATATGGCGACTCATCTCCAGTATCACCATGCGCATGACATTGTATTGCTGCCTGATCACAGGATTGTCTGATGAGATGTAGCGCGTCATGTTCTTGTGAAGCGGCTTCATATCCTTGACGATCTCCACCATGAGTCGGTTGGCGACAAGAATATGCCTGATTTGCCCGATTTTTTCCTCGCTCAAGGTAAAGTTGCTCTGCAGGCTGGTTGCGAACTCTACGATGGTGTTATAGATCAGCTTTATCTTGCGGTAATAGACATCATCGATGTCGCAATGAATCACCGCCGTGCTTTGTGGAATATGGTTAAACATGTGTTCAGATTCAATCTCACTGCGATGGACATTCAGTCCGTGCGCCAACACCATATAGGTTGTTTTCTCAAATAGATGTTTCGATTCATTCAGCAATGCCTGCAAACCGGTCTGCGGATACTCCAATGCAGCTTTGGAGAGAAATTTGGGCTGGTCTATACGTTTTTTAGGATCGATCTGTACTGGAACCAGAACTTTGACGATCCTGGCGATCAGCGGAATAAACCAGATGAGAATAAATGTGTTGATCAAATTGAACGCCGTATGAAAGACAGAGAGCGCCACTGGAATTGCAGCTGCCTGCACAAATGGAGAAATTCCCTCAATATTTGTTACGAATTCAGCAACAACATTCAGGAATGGATAAAACAGAATCAGCATCCACAGGACGCCCATCATGTTAAAGATGAAGTGCGCCCTTGCCGTGCGCTTGGCATGATAATTGGTCACCAGGGAGGCGATATTTGCAGTAATGGTGGTGCCGATATTTTCACCGAGAACCATGGCTGCAGCCATATCAAAGGGAATCCACCCTTCAAAACACATAATCAGAGTGATGGCCATGGTTGCAGTGGAAGACTGCACAACCATCGTCAGCAGCGTACCAATCAATAGAAACAGCATTACAGAGAGGAAGCCCTTGCCGGTGTATTCGGCAAGGAACTGCAGCGCCTCGGGATGATGATTGATATCGGGAACCGCATCCTTGAGAAACTGAAGCCCGATAAACAGCAGAGCCAGGCCGATGACGAAATACCCCCACTGCTTGCGTTTTTTGTTCTTTGCCAGGGTAAGCAAAAACCCCAGCCCGACAGATGGCAGTGCAAGCGCACTGATACTGACCTTAAAACCCAGCAGGGTAATCAGCCATACTGTCACGGTGGTGCCGATATTCGCCCCCATGATAACGCCGATCGACTCCGTCAGCGTCAACAGGCCGGCATTGGAAAAGCTGACCACCATCAAGGTGGTTGCAGAAGAGGATTGAATCACGGCAGTCATCAGGAATCCCGTCCCTACAGCCAGCAGTCGATGCGACGTCATGGTGGCCAAAATATTGCGCATCTTGTCGCCGGCGACCTCCATCAAGGCATCACTCATCACTTTCATGCCATAAAGAAACAGGCCGAGTGATCCCAGCAGAGTGAAAAAGTCTATTAATGAATAGCCCATACGATGATTATAGTGAATGCCCCGTATATTTCACCCGTTGACTGAGTGGTTTTCCGTATGAGTTGTCAGAAACCCCGGTTGTTTTCGAACCGTTCCAGGAGGCAAGAAGTAGCGGGAACGCAGGAGCGGTTGTTGGCGCACAAAAAAACGGGGCTAAAAAGCCCCGTTCATTTGCGCATAATTAAAGAGAGATTACTTCACTGATATAGCCGGCTTCACTTCTACAGAAACCGCTGGCATAGCTGCTTCTACTTTTGGAGCTGCAGCAGGAGCGGCCGGCGCTGGAACAGGAGCCTTTTCAGGAGCCGGAGCTGCTTCAGGTGCTGGCGCAGCAGGAGCTTCTGCTGCCAAAGCCGATTTCTTCGCCTCGGCAAAGCGATTTTCCATTTCCGCCCGCTGCTTCTCCATGCGCTTCACTGCTTGTGCACGGCGCTCTTCCATCTCTTTCTCAACCTTGGAGAAGCGCTCATCCATCATCTTTTTCGCAGCTTCATGACGCTCGTCCATCTGCTTCATCACCTCGTCATAATTGATGACTTCACCCTGCCGCGGTGCTTTCTGCCCGGCTTCAAAACGCTTTTGCATTTCAGCGCGGTGAGCTTCCATCTCTTTCATCATCGCTGCACGGCGCTGTGAGCGCTGTTTGTCTGCTGCGGCACGACGCGCCTGCATCTCTTTATTTGACGGGCGCCCTGCAGGTGCGGATTCTGCGCCAAAGCGCTTCTGCATCTCCGCACGATTAACCTCCATCTCTTTTATCATTGCCGCACGGCTGGCTGCTCTATCTTTGTTGGCTGTCGCACGGCGCTCTGCACGTGTCATGTCTGTTGCTGCACGACGCCTGGTTTCCGTGATGCTCCGCTGCATCGCATGATCAGCTGATGGAGATGCGCCAGGTGTGGAATCAGCACCAAAACGCTGCTGCATTGCAGCACGGCGAGCCGCTCTCTCCTTACCAGCTGCTGCACGACGCGCCGCACGCTGATTGTCTGCCGCTGCACGGCGTTTCTGGATCTCCTCATTTGAAGGGTATCCGGCTGGCGCAGATTCTGAAGAGAAGCGTTTATCCATCTCGGCACGGCGTGCCGCCATCTCTTTTTCTGCTGATGCACGACGGGCTGCACGCTTCTTATCCATTGCAGCATGACGTTTCTCAATCTCTTCAAAGCTGACTGACGGCGCATAGCAAGGGGCGGAAGCGGTCTCTGCCTGAACAGAAACAGCGACAGTCGCCAACGCAATAGCTGCTGCAATTTTGGTGATTTTATACATTGATGGATCTCCAGTAAGTTTAAATATGCAACCAGACTCACGCGGCTGGCTGACAAGTAACCGTCAAAACGGCAAAATCAAGTTATACATCCCTGCATCAAGGACACATCCTGTTGATTATCCAGGCTCTGGCGCTTTCAACCTCGCAGGGTAGAATTCCCATCACCTGGAACAAGCGACTAAAGCCGCTTGCGATACTCTATAGCACATAGAATATTAGAATATTCTTAAATATGGAATTACTTTATTTCTATTGATTTATTAAAATCATTCGCTATTTTCTATGAGTAATTGAGAGCTCATTCAAATTGTCGATCATGAATCATTTTCATCGACTGACAGCGCGACCAACCACCTGGTTAAGGAGTCGAAAAAAGCGGCAAACCTCTATAACAAAAACCCGCCAAAAGGCGGGTTTTTGTTTGCACTACCCTGTGCATTTCAACACCCTGTCTGCTGTGAGCTATCTCACTTGGCTGCTGGTGCAGGCGCTGCCTGGGGAGCAGGTGCTGCAGCTCGAGGCGCCGGTGCAGCTGGGCGGGGAGCATAAGCCGGGCCGCCATAACCATATCCATAAGGACGACCATAACGGCCACCGTAGTTACGGTTGTCCCAACGGTTGCTATTGTTCCAGCGGTTGTTGTTATCCCAACTGTTGTCCCAACGGTTGGAGCCGTCGCCATAACCGGAACCATAGCCATCGCCTTCCCAATCGGTATCGGCGTCCATGTCAGCATTGAAGCTGAAGCTGCCACGACCGCGGCCAGAGCCACGACCACGCCCGGAGGTATCACCACGGCCGTAGCCACGGTTGCTCATGTCATTTCTCCAGTCGTTGTTCCAGTCGTTGTTCCAATCGTTGTTCCAGTCGTTGTTGCTGTCATTGTCCCAAGGCATATCCCAATCAGCAGAGACAGCTGTGGTAGCCATAATTGCTGCCAAAGCAGCGATCTTTACGATGTTTTTCATGATAGATCTCTCAAATAAAGTGAAAAGTGAAATTTGAAAAAGAGAGCTGTTGACTGCCTTCCTCCTTTCCATGTGAGATAGAATATTAGTATTTAAGCTTTTTGTGAAATACTTATTTTCTATCAATGCAGATTTATTCATTGGTATTTATTATCAAAAAATGGAGATTTGCCTTCTCCTGCTTCACTCTCTCCAGATTCTAGCACCTACTAGTCGTGACTTGCTTCACGATATTGCAATCGGCAAACAAGAAAAAACCCGCCATTCGGCGGGTTTTTTCTACATCCCTGTATTCCTGGACTCCCTGTCCGTTACTGATATGCGCAACAAATTACTCGGCGCATTTTGCGGTAGCAGATGCTGCCGGAGCTGCTGCCTGAGGAGCAGGAGCAGCCGCACGAGGAGCGCCGGCATAGCCATAAGGACGGTAGCCATAACGACCACCAGAGTTGCGGTTGTCCCAACGGTTAGAGTTGTTCCAGCGGTTGTTGTTGTCCCAACGGTTGCTGTTGTCCCA
>JADWMH010000049.1 GCA_015767355.1 Gammaproteobacteria bacterium | reverse complement strand
TTGCATCCACGATTGTACCGTTCATGGCCGTCGCCTATATCCTCGCGTCTTTGACCATATTGGTCATGAATTTCACTGCGATTCCTGAAGCATTGTGGACTATCATCAATCATGCGCTGAATCCCTGGGCTGCCGGTGGCGGAGCCGTAGGCGCCGCCATACAATATGGTGTCGCGCGCGGTGTCTTCTCCAACGAATCAGGTCTGGGATCCGCGCCTATGGCCCATGCAGCCGCCCGCACCAGTGAGCCTGTGCGTGAGGGCCTGGTCGCCATGCTCGGTCCTTTCATCGATACCCTGATTATCTGTACCATGACAGCGCTGGTGATTGTCATCGTCGGCGCCTGGGGCGATGCCCGCCCTGAGGATCTGACAGGCGCCGCGCTCTCCGCCTATGCTTTCAGCCAGGTCCTGGGTGACTTCGGCGGCTGGGTGGTTGGTTTTGGTCTGATGTTTTTTGCCTACTCTACGATCATCGCCTGGAGCTACTATGGCGATCGCAGTGCAGAGTATCTGTTTGGTGAAAAGGCGGTGCTGCCCTACCGCGTTATCTACATTGTGCTGGTAGTGGTCGGCGCCAGCGTGCCGCTGCAGCTGGTGTGGAACTTCGCGGATATTGCGAATATTTTTATGGCCGCCCCCAACCTGATCAGTCTTGTTCTGCTTGCCGGCGTCGTCAAAAAACTCAGCGACGATTATTTTGAGAAGGGTTTTTAGTCAGGAGAAAACAGTAGGAGGATAAGCGACAGCGCATCCACCAAGTCATTGCGAGGAACCTCAGCGACGCGGCAATCTGCTAGAAATTTCTCACAATCGCTCAAAGTGGCACATGTCTCATTCAGACAAGCTATCTTCCTTAACGTGACGTTTGCGCCGCGCATCGACATATTCGCCGCCATGACGAATCAGGCCGTGACTCCTGGGCACATAGACGTCAACAGCGCGTGTCGAGTAATAGACGAGAGTGACATTCGGCAGAGCAGGAAACCGGGATTCCTGCTCCTCCTCATCTGAATCTGGACTCTCTTTCTGTGCTGTTCCACTTTCGGTTATGATGCGTTCAGGCGCTATCAACGGCAGTGACAGCGGCAATTGGCTGCGGTCGATCTCTACCAGACTCTCCTCCGGCAAATCTGTTAATTCGATGGCGATGCTCTCTTCAGGGGAAAGTTTACTGCCGATCTGGTGCTGGTAGCCGTTATCGTCCTCAATCTGACACAGCTGGATGCTTTTATTGCCTTTATTGGTCAGCTGTAGTCTGAAGATGATTTGCTGCGGGTTTTCATCAGAAAAACAGAGGTCAAGGTGGAAGTCAATGACACGCTGCAGCATTAGGCGATTTGCGTCTCTCAGCGGAAGCTGGCTCTCTTCGTCGAGTTGACAGCCGACGATCGACATCCAGTCGGCTGAATACTCTTTGAGATAGCCTTCATATTCGACAATGGAGTCGTCATCCATGCGGATCTCGACAACGACGCGATGTGCAATGTAGTTCTCGAGCACCGCTTCATAAGCCATGTTGTCGGCAAAACTGACTGATCCTGCGCCAAGCTTCTGCATGCGTTTCTCATCTCCCTTCATAGGCATATGTTTTTGCGCCCTGGTCAACAGGATGCCGATGGATTCACCAATGGCCTCCTGGAAAGCAACCAGAAAATTGCGTGTCATGCGGCCGGCGCGATGCAGGATATCAGGATTGGCAACGCGTTTGATCTCCTTCAGGCGTCGCTTCTGGTTTACTGGTGAGAGTTCGTCATGAAATCGGAAAATGACTTCAATTGTTTTCATCATGTCGGAAAACATGATGTAACTGGTGAGCGTTTTGTCTCGCCGGTTGCGATAGGGGCGGCTGAAGATCAACTCGATCGCATTGGGGTAGGAGCGGAAACAGCCCCACACATCCTTTTTTTTCAGGCGGGCGATCACCTGGAAGCCATCCAGATCTTTTAACACCCGGTCTTTTCTACGCTGCTGTAAAACACTGCTGAAAAAGGCGCCGATAAATACCAGAAGGATGCTGAACAGCAGGAATTTATCCACGGGGTTACTCCTCGATCGGGTAGTAGTTGTCGGGAATCAGGATTGTAGGTTTTCTCTGCCTGTTGTCACTCATTGGAAAGTCAATCGTGTAGTGCAGGCCGCGACTCTCCCTGCGCGACTGCGCAGAGCGAATGATCAGGTCGGCCACCTCAACAAGATTTCGTAGTTCCAGCAGGTCGTTGTTGACGCGGAAATTGCTGTAATACTCTTCGATTTCGTGACGCAGCAAGTTGACGCGGCGTTTGGCGCGTTCCAGACGCTTGTTGGATCTGACGATGCCGACATAGTCCCACATGAAACGCCTGAGTTCCTCCCAGTTGTGAGAGACGACTACCTGCTCGTCGGAATCCGTGACGCGGCTTTCGTCCCAGGGATTGGCCTCAGGAGGCTGGCTGATCTGTTCCAGGTTGCTGTGAATATCCTCAGCGGCCATCTCGCCGAACACCAGGCACTCGAGCAGTGAGTTGCTGGCGAGACGGTTGGCGCCATGCAAACCCGTATAGGTGGTTTCTCCGATCGCATACAACCCGGCAAGGTCGGTTCGTGCAAAGTGATCGGTGATAATTCCGCCGCAGGTATAGTGGGCGGCCGGCACCACGGGAATGCGTTCGCTGGTGATATCGATACCGAATTCCAGGCAGCGCCGGTAGATGGTTGGGAAGTGTTCGAGAATAAAATCCCCGGGCTTGTGGGTGATATCCAGGTAGATGCACTCGGCGCCGATGCGCTTCATCTCATGGTCGATGGTGCGCGCCACCACATCTCTCGGGGCCAGTTCGGCGCGCTCGTCGAAATCGGGCATGAAGCGGTATCCGTCCGGCAGGTGCAGGGTGGCTCCCTCGCCACGCAGGGCTTCGGAAATGAGAAACGACTTCGCCTGCGGGTGGTAGAGACAGGTCGGGTGGAACTGGATGAACTCCATGTTTGCAACCCTGCATCCTGCACGCCAGGCCATGGCGATGCCGTCACCGGTGGCGACATCCGGATTACTGGTATAGAGATAGACCTTGTTGGCCGCCCCCGTCGCCAGCACCACGAAACGCGCACAGAAGGTGACGACCCTGTCATTTTTTCGATCCAGCAGATAGGCGCCGCGCACGCGTTTGTTGCGGCCGCGTTTTGAACTGCTGATCAGGTCGATAGCGATATGGTGTTCGAATATTTCAATGTTGCTGCTCTCCCTTGCCTGTGATTCCAGGGTGGACTCAAGCATTTTCCCGGTTGCATCGGCAGCATGGACGACGCGCCGGTGGCTATGTCCGCCTTCACGGGTGAGGTGGAAGTCAGATGCCGGATCATTGTTGCCTTCCCGGGTAAAGGCGACGCCTTCATTCAGCAGCCAGTGAATATTGGCAGGTCCGTGCTCGACGACCAGGCGCACAACCTCCTCGTCACAAAGTCCTCCGCCGGCAATCAGCGTATCTTCTACATGGGAGTCGAATGAGTCCTCATCGCCGAGAACAGCAGAGATCCCTCCCTGGGCATAGTAGGTATTGCCTTCCTGCATGGCGCCTTTGCTGATGACTGCCACGCGCAGACTCTGCTTCAGCCGCAGCGCCAGGCCAAGGCCTGCAGCCCCGCTGCCAATGATCAATACATCGTGTCTCTGTTCCATGCTCATGGTGTCCGCAACAGTTGTATGAATCTCATCTCAAGTTATTTCTCAGTAACTCCGTGCAGGGAAGCAGGGTTAGGGTTTGCTTTTTAGGGCTGTAGAAAACAGGGATGTTTTATCAGAGCTTACAGGGATGTATTCACGCGTCCCTGAAAGGCTGATCCTGACCCTGCGCAAACTCAAATAATGCACGGAATTATTGAGAAATTACTATTTCATCGGATTATAGCGAATCTAACAAATTCTCGGCAGGGGATCGTCTTCCAACTCCTCGAGCACTCTTACACCGCCGATCGGGGTTTGCAGCAGCACTTCCGCCTCTCCTTTCTCAACCACGCCAATAACGGCGCTTTCTGCTCCTGCGGCTTGCTGCTGCCAGATGTGCAATACTTTCTCCGCGATATCGGCGCTGACAAAGGCGACAGCACGACCTTCGCAGGCAAGGTAGAGCGGATCATAACCGAGGATTTCGCACACCGAACGTACGCTGTCGCGCACCGGGATGGCGCTCTCCTCGAGTCTGATGCGATGACCTGCGGCGATGGCGACTTCATGCGCCACAGTCGCCAGCCCGCCGCGCGTCGGATCCCTGAGGAAATGCACGCCTTCTATGCCGCTGAGGTTTTGCACCAGTTCCAGCACCGAGCCGCAGTCTGACTCGAGCTCTCCGCTGAGACCAAACTCCTCGCGCGCCAGCAGCACTGCTGTTCCATGATCGCCAATAGTCCCGCTGACCAGAATTTGATCTCCCGCCTGGATCCTGTGCATGCCGAGATGCAGCCCGTTATCCCGTTCACCGACACCGCTGACGCTGAAGTAGATGCCGCCGCCGTGTCCACGTGGAACCACCTTGGTGTCACCGGCAACGACGCTGACCCCGACATCGCCAGCGGCTTTTGCCATCGACTTGATGGTGCGCACCAGCAGCGTGATCTCCAGCCCCTCCTCAAGAATAGCGCTCAGTGTCAGGTAGCGCGGGATGGCTCCGGCAACGGCGAGGTCATTGACCGTGCCATGCACTGCCAGGGAGCCAATGTTGCCGCCGGGGAACTCCAGAGGCTGCACGGCAAAGCCGTCGACCGACATCAACAGTGATCCTTGCAATGCGCCGACGAGCGCCGCATCAGCCCGGGTATCGAGTGTACTGTTGCCCAGATGTGCGGCAAAGACATCGTCAATCAACTCCCGCATCAGGCGTCCGCCATTGCCATGCGCCAGGCTGATGTATTGTTCACTCATGGTGATTTACGCTCGCTGTATATTCAATGATCTGTCCAAAAGCCAACCCTCCGTCATTGACGGGGATTTTCTCACACAACAGCAGCTCTATCCCGCTCTGCTGCAACCGTTCGCTGATCAGTTCGACCAGCAGCGCGTTTTGGAACACGCCGCCGCTCAATCCCACATAGTGAACCTGCTCGCTGTGATAAAGCTGTTCCGCCAGGCAGCACAGGGTAGCGGCAAGCATGGCGTGGAATTCTCCGGCGCGATGGGAGACTGAGAGTTTTTGATTTTTCAGCAGGTGAAAAAGTGGTTCCCAGTCGATGCGCAGCAAGCCGTTGTCAGCGTTGACTGGCAGGCTGTCGCCTGGCTTTGAGCGTTCGGCGATGGCTTCCAGGCGCATAGGCGCCTCGCCTTCGTGGCTTGCT
Organism: Gammaproteobacteria bacterium; assembly: GCA_015767355.1. Classification (GTDB taxonomy): domain Bacteria; phylum Pseudomonadota; class Gammaproteobacteria; order Chromatiales; family Chromatiaceae; genus Sva-25. The sequence goes on along the minus strand of JADWMH010000049.1, from coordinate 6,081 downwards.
CTCTGCACCAATCCCAGCATCGCGGCGGCGGCATCAAAGAGCCTGCCGACGGCGGTGGTGGAGATGCTGTTGACGCCGCGCCGCCATGCCTGGTGAGCGAGCTGCTGCGTCTCTCTCTCTGCATATTCCAGATCAAGCTCCCAGTGTAGGGCCGCAGCACTGCGCCAGGGTTCTGCTGAGACCTGGTCGCCGCCGGCAACCCGAAAGGGGCGAAAGCTGACGGCATGTCTCCACTTCGAGGGTGAGCCGATAAATGCTTCACCTCCCCACAGAGCTCCATCATCGCCAAGGCCGACGCCATCCCAGCTGAATACCAATCCCCTGTCAGAGCGTCCATGTTCTCCCGCCAGGGTTGAGGCGTGGGCGCGGTGATGCTGCACCCGGGTGATTGGCAAGCCACTCTCTACAGCCCATTTTGTGCTGGCGTAGCGCGGATGCAGGTCACAGACGATGTGCTCTGCACTGACCTGGTAAAGCCTTTGCAGATCTGAAATCACCTGGCGGAAAATGTGCTGACTGTGTTGACTGCCCAGATCGCCGATATGCGGAGAGAGGACGACGCGGTTCTCCCAGGCAAGCGCGATACTGTTTTTCATGTGGCCGCCAACAGCAATCACAGGTTGTTTTAAATGAAAAGGCAGGCTCCACTCCAGTGGAGCCGCGCCGCGCCCGAGTCGAATCAAGCGCGGAGTTCCTGCCATGTAGCGGGCTACACTGTCATCCGCCGGGCGTACGATGCGGCGGTTGTGCATCAGCCAGCCTTCGGCGACTGGCTTCAGCCGCTGCAAGGCTTCATTGTCATCGGTCAACACCGGTTCGCCGCTGATGTTGCCCGACGTAGCGACCAGCGGCTTGCCAAAATCCGCCGCCAGCAACTGGTGCAGTGGGGATGGCGGCAGCATCACGCCGAGCTCGTTCAGGCCGGGTGCGATCTCATCGCAGACAGCTGCATGAGCTCGTTTTTTCAGCAGCAGGATCGGGCGGGCCTGGGAGGTGAGGGCAGCTGCGGTTCTCTTCTCCACCACAACCAGTTGCCGCACCATCTCAAGATCATCATCTCCTTTGGCGGCAACCATCAGCGCCAGTGGTTTGTGCGGCCGGTGCTTGTTGCGGCGCAGACGTTTTACCGCAGCGGCATTGGCTGCGTCGCACATCAGGTGATAGCCGCCCACGCCCTTGATGGAGAGGATACGCCCCTCTCTCAACGCCTTCACGGCGGCTTGCATCGCTGCATCACTCAAGCAGGTTTTGTTCCCGTCCTGCGTAAAAGTCAGCTGCGGACCGCACTCGGAGCAGACATTTGGTTCTGCGTGAAAACGGCGATCAAGGGGGTTTTCATACTCCCTGTAACAGCGATCGCACAATGGAAAATCCATCATGCTGGTGTTTTGCCTGTCATAAGGCATGGCGTCGATGATGCTGTATCTTGGTCCGCACTGAGTGCAGTTGATGAAGGGGTAGCGAAAGCGCCGGTTCGTCACATCAAACAGCTCCTCGTCACACTCTGCACAGATGGCCTGGTCTGGTGGAACATGGATCTCTGCAGCGCCTTCACGAGAGCTTTCCAAAATGGTAAATGCACTGAAGTGAGCAATCTCTGCGGCTCGTTCCCTTTCGAGGCGTGGACGGGAGAGGGGAGGCGCCTCGTCAATCAGGGCGGTGCGGAATGCAGCCAGCTGCGCACTCTCTCCCTCTGCATGGATTTCGACGCGGCCAAGGATATTGCGCACCCATCCGTTGATCTTGTAACGCTCTGCATTCAGATAGACAAAAGGCCGGAAGCCGACTCCCTGAACACGTCCACTGAGCAGCCATTCAACAGCTTTGTGATTCATGAACCGTGATCCTTCATTTCCCGGTTGTCATCTCGACGAAGGAGAGATCTTATCCTCAATATCTCACTTTCTTCGGGATAATGGTGGCAATGTTTCCGAGGGGCCACAATTTCAGGCAACGGATCTGGATTTGCGCACGCCACCCGACCACCAGATGCGGCATGCTCCCTCGTCGGAGACCATGCACGGCCCTACAGGAGTACGCGGTGTACAGGCGCTGCCGTAGAGGCGGCACTCGTCCGGATAGATGCGTCCCAGCACCACTTTGGCGCAGTCACATCCGGGCGGCATCTGACCGGCGCGTTTGCGCGCGTCATCCCGGTAGCCGGGAAAGCGCAGCTGTGCATCCAGGTGGCTGTGTGCGGTGTTCAGTGCAAAGCCGGAAGCGGGGATAATGCCTACCCCGCGCCAGTTGGCATCGACGACACCAAAGACTTCGGCAAGCTGTTTGCGCGCCAGAGGATTTCCCTCTTTATGCACCAGCTCCGGGTAGCAGTTATCGAGGAACAGCCTGTTTTCGATCTTCTGTCGCATCGTGGAGTAGAAGGCGGCCAGCAGGCTTTCAGTCGTAAAACCGGCAACTGCGGTGGGGATGCGGTGATCGCGAATCACAAACTGCCACTCTTGAGATCCCATGATAGTCGAGACATGTCCGGGGGCGACCAGGCAGTCAAAGTTGGCCATGCCGGTATCGAGCAGCATGGAGACTGCAGGCCAGGTGAGACGTCCCGAGAGCAGAATCGAGAGATTGTCAGGCGGATCTTGCAGCGCCATGGCTGCAACCGGCGCCATGGTGGTCTCGAAGCCGGCGGCGAAAAAGAGCACCTGTTTGTGCGGATTCTCTCTGGCGATCTGCATCACCTCCAGCGGAGATGCAACCGGACGAATGTCAGCTCCGGCAGCGCGCGCCTGTTCCAGTGAACGCGTCTGGCTTTTCGGCACATTGACCGGTACCCGCAGCATGTCGCCAAAGCTGACAAGGATAACCTCTTCATTGAGACTGATCTGAATCGCCTCGTAGATATCCTCTTCCGGGCAGATGCACACGGGGCAGCCGGGACCGGGAATCAATTCGATGTTGTCAGGCAGCGCCGAGCGCAGACCGGCCATGGTGATCGAGCGTTCATGACCGCCGCAGACATTCATGATGCGGATTCGCTTGGGAAGATCAAGCTCGCGGATGCGCTGCAACCAGTGCGCAGCTTCTATGTCAGACATTCAGGAGTCACACGCTGTAGGAGGGCAGATATAGGATGTGTTGAGGAACGAAGCGCATCAATTACAACAGATGTGTTTCGGTTTATAAAGTTGATCTCAATTTGCCGCATGCAGGGCAATTCCATCGGGCTGGATGGCAGGCCTGCGTGTAGCGCCATCCGCAATGCGTTGCTGCTGCTGGTCAAAGCGCTCATGCAGCCACTCGATCCAGAGATCGATATGCTCGCCGTTGCGGGAAGAGAGCGTGATGACCTCGGCGGGATTAGCCAGGTTGCGCAGATACTGCGTCGCTTTGTGCGGATCAAAATCACCAAGCACTTCCAGCAGGTCGCTCTTGGTGATCAGCATGGCGTCGGCTGCGCGGAACATCACCGGATATTTTGCCGGTTTGTCATCGCCCTCGGTGGTGGAGAGCAGCGTGACATTGTAGTGCTGTCCGAGGTCGAAACTCGCCGGACAGACAAGATTGCCGACGTTCTCAATAAAGAGAATGTCGATCTCATCGAGATTCATATCGTGCAGAGCGGTGTGAACCAGGTGGGCGTCCAGGTGGCAGGCGGTTCCTGTCATGATTTGCACTGCCGGAACGCCCTTGGCGCGAATGCGTGCGGCATCGTTCTCTGTCTCCAGGTCGCCTTCGATGACCCCGATGCGATATCTTTTTCCCAGCTGTTCAATTGTCGCTTCCAAAAGCGCGGTCTTGCCGGAACCCGGCGATGACATCAGGTTGATTGTCAGAACATGGCAGCGATCGAAATGCTCGCGATTATGCGCCGCAGTATGGTTATTCTCATGCAGCAGATTGCTCAATACTTCGACTGCGCCGCTGTGTTCATGTTTGCCTCCCTCATCGATCAGGTGACGGTTTCCTTCGGTAATACTACAACCACATGTGTCACACATTTTTTCTCACCCTAATGGTATGCCGGCGATGTTTTTCCGGGTTGTTCAAAAGCCTCTAACTCAACGCGTTCAAGCAACAGCTCATCACCTGAAACCAGGTCTGTCCGCCACTCGCCGCAATGGCTGCACAACAGGCGGTTTGCTTTTGCCGGACTCTGTTTGCCACAGCTGAGACAGCGTACAATAATTTCACTTTCGTGAATATGCAGAGTAGCAGTGCTGGCGCAGCTGCCGGCGCGGGCGACGCTAAAAGCATCACTCAACAGCTGGGGAACGACGCCTGACAGCGGCCCTATGCCAAGATAGACATCTGCAACCTGCTTGCCCGGATGCTGCGCTGCAATTCCCTCCAACTGATCAACTAATGCCTGGCAGATGGAGAGTTCATGCAACGGGCAGTATTCCGTTTTTGTGTTGCTCTGCTTCCAGATCGAGCATTTCGTCGTAGATCTCCCATGCCGAGCGGGCTTCATGCTCTGTCATTTTCTGGATGGCATAACCGACATGCACTACAACGTAGTCGCCCGGTTCGATGTTTTCATGCTGCAACATGAAGAGACTGACATCGCGCATGATTCCCTTGGCTTCGCAGCGCGCCATAAAGTCGTCAATCTCCATCACCTGCATCGGAATGCCAAGGCACATTTCACTATTTCCATTCATCCAGCCTAATGATAAATATACCACCTTTCTCTCTATTCAGCATCTGCATGTAAAACCACAGAATTGGCAATAGTATATTATCCTGCACGAAAACAGTGTACACTAAATATGTGTTATATGAATAAAGGATAGTCTTGTGAAAAACATTACATTAAGTGCTGATGAACATCTAATTGATGCCGCCCGCCAACGTGCTGCAGCAGAGCACACCACGCTGAATGAGCAGTTTCGGGGTTGGTTGACTGAGTATGCGCGTAAGCAAGAGCAGTTGCGCCGTTTCGACAACACGGTCAATGAACTACGCGGCAAGCTAAAGGTTGGACGAAAACTCACACGGGATGAGATGAATGAGCGTTGAGAATTTTATTGACACCAATTTATTCATCTATCAGATAGAAACAGAGGACGTGGCAAAGGCGGATATTGCAAATCGTATTATCCGTAGAGGCATCGAGGCTGGAAATGCCTGCATCAGCTTTCAAGTGGTGCAGGAGTGTCTCAATACCATCGTACGAAAAGCAGAAATTTCTCTTACAGAAAAACAGGCCGAACAATACCTGATAGATTCGTTAAGTCCCTTGCTACGAATATACCCCAGTATTTCGTTTTACAGGCGTGGCCTGGAAATTCAGAATCGTTATCAATTCAGCTTTTACGACAGCCTGATTGTTGCTGCTGCGCTTGAAGCCGGCTGCAAAACCCTTTATAGCGAAGACTTGCAACATGGACAGAAAATCGAGCAATTGACCATACAGAATCCTTTTATCGAACGCCCAACGCATTGACTTCCAGGATCGACAACTCTAAAGCGGGTTCTGTATTCATGATTGGCAAAGAATCAAACTTTGATACGCGCTTCGGGCGCAGGAGGGGGCAATGCAACTTTATCTCGTTCAACATGGTGAAGCACTTTCGAAAGATATCGATCCCGACCGGGCGCTGAGTGAAGCAGGGCGAAAAGATGTGCAGCGCCTGGCATCTTTTCTGGCAGGGAAGGTGCGCGTTGCGCGCGTATTGCACAGCGGCAAGACGCGGGCGCGGCAGACGGCGGAGATACTGGCAGCGGCAGCGGCTCCTGACCTGAAGGCTGAGCAGTTTGGCGGACTTAATCCCAATGATCCCGTGGAATCCTTTGTTCAGCATGTCGAGGAGTGGGATGAAAATCTCCTCGTCGTCGGGCACCTGCCGTTCATGGCGAAGTTGGTGGCCAGGCTGACTACTGGCATTGAGGAGAGAGCCATTGTCGCCTATCGTCCGGGCAGCATCGTCTGTCTGGAAACCGAGGAAGGATCTGGCTGGCAAGTGCAGTGGATGATACGCCCCGAACAGTTGCCGGAGGCGCCTCTATGAAAACTTTCCGGGATGCGACAATTGCAATTTCACCCCTTATTTTGACTTTCAGAACTATAAAGTAGGGCAAATGGCTAAGATAAAAAAGAAGCTCACGGTTGCTCAGAAGCGT
>JADWMH010000048.1:4732-11480 GCA_015767355.1 Gammaproteobacteria bacterium | reverse complement strand
TTTGACCAATTCGTGGTGCTGCTGAAAAATGCAGTTAATCAAATGGTTTACAAACATGCCATCTCGACTATTGTGCCGGCAAGAAATGTTCGCCTGGCGCCACCTGATACTGATGAGAGCAGTGATACCTCCGATAGCGGCAATGTGTAAATCTATCAATAAACTATTCTGAACGAATTACGTGGAACTGTTTGAACGCCCCGGCGGCGGCGACCGGGCTGTGCTGGTGTATGTTGCACTCCGGCAGCAGTCTGATGATGACGAGATTGCAGAGTTTGTAGATCTCGCCTGCTCCGCTGGAGCAACTCCCATTGAAGTCATAACAACCAGCCGTTCATCTCCTGATCCACACACCTTTATCGGCAGCGGCAAACTCGAAGAGATCAAACAGCTGCTTGAAGCTGAAAGTGGGGAGCTGGTGATTTTTGATAACCAGTTGTCGCCTGCGCAGGAGCGCAACATTGAGCGCCAGCTCTCCTGCCGTGTACTGGATCGCACCGGCCTGATTCTCGACATCTTTGCACAGCGCGCCCAATCCTTTGAAGGCAAACTCCAGGTCGAACTGGCCCAGCTGCGTCATCTGTCGACACGTCTGGTTCGCGGCTGGACACACCTGGAGCGTCAAAAAGGTGGTATTGGCCTGCGTGGCCCGGGTGAAACCCAGCTCGAAACTGACCGCCGCCTGATTGCACAGCGCATTACCCGCATTCGCAAACGCCTGCTCAAGGTCGATTCCCAGCGGGAGCTTGGCCGCAAGGCGCGCCGCCGTGCCGATATCCCTACTGCATCTCTTGTCGGTTATACCAATGCCGGGAAATCAACGTTGTTCAACCATCTCACCAGTGCTGATGTCTATGCGCAGGATCAGCTGTTTGCCACCCTGGATCCTACACTGCGAAAATTGAGCCTGCCGGGCAACACGCCAGTGATATTGGTGGACACGGTAGGCTTTATTTCACGTCTGCCGCATGAACTGGTTGCGGCCTTCCGTTCGACACTGCAGGAGTCGATTGATGCAGCACTGCTGCTGCACGTGATCGACGCATCGAATCCGGCACACGCCGAGCAGGTTGTGGAAGTACAGAATATCCTGCAGCAGATCGGGGCAGACAAAGTGCCTCAACTGGAAGTCTATAACAAGATCGATGCTTTGGAAAAAGTGCTGCCCCGTATCGACAGGGATGACGAGGGTCGGCCCCGACGGGTGTGGATCTCCGCACAGCAGGAGTTGGGAATTGATCTGCTGCTACAGGCGCTCAAGGAGTTGCTGGGTTCTGACCAGGTGACGGGGTGGCTTACCCTGGATGTAACCCAGGGCAAATTACGTGCAGCCCTTTATCGTGATGGCACGATTCAAAATGAAGAGTTGACACAGGATGGTGGTTGGCGCATGCACATCTCTCTGCCAAGGCGAAGCTATATGCAGATGTTGAAAATTTGGCCTGCTCTGCATGCAATCCATCCGGATAAATAAAAGCAGCTGATCTATCATTGTTAGTAACTATTCAGCACATACGGTATCGTCATTGCGAGAGTATCCCGCATTCCCTCGCGTGTGTGTGGGATATGGATACCATTTTCTTTGCAATTGATTTCGACTAACAGTGTTATTTCCCTCTCTTTCAGGCTAAAATCCCATTCTTGTGTGATTTATTAAAAACACTGTGCATTCCCGGCAGCAGCAATAGATGCCCGCCGTCGATTTTTCTTAGGCGCAGTACTTAATTATTTAGGAGTTTTTTATGGCCTGGAATGAACCGGGTGGTAACGATCGTGATCCCTGGGGTGGTGGCAACAAGCAGGACGGCCCGCCTGATCTCGATGAAGTACTGAAGAATCTGAAAAAGAAGTTTGGCGGACTCTTCGGCGGCCGCAGCAGCGGCAGTAAGGAGAGCAGCGGCGGTTCCGGCGGTAGCAGTGAACTTTCTGGAAAAGCGCTCGCTGTGCTTGCCGTCATCGCTGTTGCTGTGTGGATTGCGACAGGCTTCTATATTGTGCAGCAGCAGGAGCGGGCTGTGGTGACGCGTTTTGGCGCTTTCTCCGAGGTGACAGATCCGGGTTTTCGCTGGCATCTTCCTTTTCCAATTGAGAAAAAGGAGATCGTCAATGTCGAGGAGGTCATGACTTCACCACTGCACACGCAGATGCTGACAGAGGATCAGACCATCGTTGAAGTAAAAATGATGGTTCAGTACCGTATTGGCGATGCCAAGACTTTTCTGTTTCAGGTGAATAATCCCATCGGGACCCTGAAAAATTCCATTGAATCCGCTCTGCGAGCGATTGTCGGCCAGAATCCGCTGGATAATGTCCTCACGAAAAATCGTCAGGGTGTCTCAACGGATGTAGAAGCCAGTCTTAAAGCACTGATGGAAAAATACCGGACCGGAATCGACATCGTTGGCGTCAATATCGATGATGCCAAGCCGCCGGCTGAAGTTCAGGATGCATTCCATGATGTCAACAAGGCCGAAGAGGACAAGGAGCGCTATGTCAACCAGGCGCAAGCCTATGCGAACCAGATTATTCCCGAGGCGCGTGGTGAAGCAGCCAGGGTTGATCAGGGCGCCCAGGCCTATAAAGCCAAGAAAATTGCTGACTCTGAAGGTGAATCGCAGCGCTTTCTCTCGTTGCTGAGCGAGTATCAAAAGGCTCCGGAAGTCACACGGCAGCGTCTCTATCTTGAGACGGCAGAGCAGGTTTTTTCCGGAACCAGCAAGATCGTGATGGATCAGCAGGGCGACAATGTTGTCAGTTATCTGCCGTTGGATCAATTGATGAAACGTCAAAAAACCGTGGTTAAGGATCAGCAGGTGATGTCCCAACCTTCGCAGGAAAATTCAGAGCCCGTTTCCGAGCCGGTGCAACGCGAAACCCGCCCGGGACGCTCTGTCAATAGAGAGAGGAGAACGCGCTGATGAACAGTGGAAAATTACGTTTGATCGGGATTGTCGCAGTCGTTGTTGTGGCAGCCATCATGATGACTGCGTTCACTGTTGACCAGCGGGAACTGGCAATCAAGAAGCGCCTGGGTAAGATTGTTATATCCAGCTATGAGCCCGGGCTGCATTTCAGAATTCCGTTTGTCGAAGAGATAATACGTTTTGACGGCCGTCTGCAGACACTGGATGCCCCGGCAAAAGAGTATCAGACCAAGGAGAAAAAATTCGTTGTTGTCGACTCTTTTGTCAAATGGCGGATCAAAGACGCCGAACGCTACTATTTATCAACAAACGGTGATCTGCTCAACGCTTCACGGCTGTTGTCGGCGCGTGTCAATACCGCATCCCGTGACGAGTTCGCGAAACACCCGATTCAGGATGCGATTTCGGAACAGCGGAAAAGCATCATGGCGATGATTGCGACCAATGTTGCGGAGAATTCGTCAGAGCTGGGTATCGAGATCATCGATGTGCGTGTCAAGAAAATCGATTTTCCGAAGAAGCTCAGTGAAGCCGTTTTCCGCCGTATGCGTACAGAGCGGGAGCGGCGCGCCAAGGAGCTGCGTGCTGAAGGCAAGGAGGCGGCATCGCGTATCCATGCAGGCGCAGATCGTGCGAAAATCGAGATCCTGGCAAACGCCTACCGCGACGCTGAAAAAGTGCGTGGTGAGGGTGATGCCAAATCAGCCGAAACCTATGCAGTGGCTTTCAACCAGGATACCGAGTTCTATGCATTCTGGCGCAGTCTGCAATCCTATCTCAAGGCGTTCGACAAAGGCGGAGACATCATGATGTTGAAACCGGATTCGTCGTTTTTGCGCTATCTGAACGAATCTAAGTAACAATAGGGTAATGCAGGATCTTTTTGCTGCTTTGGCGCTGGTGCTGGTGATAGAGGGTATATTACCGCTGCTCTCTCCCTCCGGTTATCGCTCTGCGCTTCAATCGATGCTGCAGCAGGATGACCAGATGCTGCGCAAGATTGCTGTCGGCAGTATACTTGCCGGCCTGCTGCTGCTTTATATCATCAAATCATGAGCCATCACAGTGAGTCAAAATAATACCTGGCTGCTACCGGAAGGGATAGAGGAGCTGCTGCCGCCAGAGGCGGCGCAGGTCGAGGCGCTGCGCCGCAGGCTGATCGATCTCTATCAGACATGGGGCTATGAACTGGTGATGACCCCCTTCATCGAGTATCTTGATTCGCTGTTGACGGGAACGGGCAGCGATCTCGATGTGCACACTTTCAAGCTGACCGACCAGGTTTCCGGCCGCATGATGGGGGTGCGTGCAGATATTACTCCGCAGGTGGCGCGTATCGATGCGCACAAGCTGCGCCGCGATACCCCTACGCGTCTCTGTTATATGGGAAGTGTACTGCGCACCCGCTCCAAGCATTTTGGTGGCACCCGCAATCCGCTGCAGGTTGGCGCCGAGTTGTTCGGTCATGACGGTATCGCCAGCGATGTGGAGATACTGCTGCTGATGCTGGAGACCATCAGGGCCGCCGGTGTCAGGCAACTGCATGTTGATCTCGGCCATGTTGGCATCTATCGCGCCCTGGTCAAACAGACCGGGCTTGATCATGAGCAGGAGATGGCGCTTTTTGAAGCGCTGCAGCGCAAGGCGATCCCGGAGATCAAAGCATTGATAGCCGGTTTTGATCTCAGCGACAGCGATGCTTCCATGCTCAATGCACTGGCGCAATTGAATGGAGATGAGACAGTACTCGACATCGCCCGTGAATTGCTTGCTGCTGCCTCAACAGAAGTTCATGAAGCACTCGACTATCTGCAGCAGGTTGCCGTAGAAGTGCAGCGGCGGAATCCGGATCTCTCCATCCATTTTGATCTGGCGGAACTGCGCGCCTATCATTATCAGACAGGAGTCGTGTTTGCCGCCTTTACCCCGGGAAGCGGCACCGAGATCGCCCGCGGCGGACGCTATAATGATGTCGGCAAGGCTTTTGGAAGAGCGCGTCCTGCAACAGGCTTCAGCGCCTATCTGAAAGTGCTGGTGCGTGTTGCCGAAGAGCAGCAACCACCACGCAGGGAGGCAATACTTGCTCCCTGGAGTGAAAATGCCGGGCTGTTGTCCCTGGTGGAGCAGCTGCGAAATGAAGGCAAATGCGTGATCTGGGAGTTGCCCGGACAGCAGGGTGATGCGCAGCAGATGCAGTGCAACTCGGTGATACGCTATAGCGACACAGGCTGGGTTGTTGAAAAATTATAGGATATGAATTATTTACATCAACATGTGCAAAATGTTATTCAATTCATAGAACAAGTATCAGCTCCACTATGGAATCTGGTGCAATAAAACCACTCATTAGAGACTTGAACGATGGGAAAAAATGTAGTCGTTATCGGCGCCCAGTGGGGTGATGAAGGTAAAGGCAAGATTGTTGACCTGCTGACCGAAAAAGCTTCGGCTGTGGTGCGTTTTCAGGGCGGGCATAACGCCGGACACACACTGGTGATCGATGGTAAACAGACGGTTCTGCACCTGATCCCCTCCGGTGTGCTGCGTGAAGATGTGCTCTGTTTGATCGGCAACGGTGTGGTGTTGTCGCCTGCAGCACTGCTGAAAGAGATGGGCGAACTGGAAGAGTCGGGCGTCTCTGCAGGGGATCGCATCAGGATCAGTGAATCCTGCCCGTTGATTCTGCCGTACCACATCGCCCTGGACAATGCGCGTGAAGTCGCTCGCGGCAGCAAGGCGATCGGCACTACCGGCCGCGGCATTGGCCCGGCGTATGAGGACAAGGTTTCCAGACGCGGCCTGCGACTGGGAGAACTGGTCGACGAGGCACACTTGAAAGAGCGCCTGGCAGAGGTGATGGAATATCACAACTTTGCGCTGCAGCACTATTACAAGGCTGATACCGTTGATTACCAGGCTGTACTCGACGAGTTACTGCAGCAGCGTGAAACCCTGGTCTCCATGATAGGCGATATTCCGGGCATTCTCCACCAGATGCGCCGCGACGGCAAAAGCATCATGTTCGAAGGAGCGCAGGGCGCGCTGCTGGATATCGATCACGGCACCTATCCCTATGTGACATCTTCCACCACGACAGCTGGCGGTGCGGCCAGCGGCTCGGGTGTTGGTCCTGCTGATCTTGATTATATTCTGGGTATCGTCAAGGCCTACACCACCCGTGTTGGCTCCGGACCATTCCCGACAGAGTTGTTCGATGACGATGGCAAATACCTGGGAGAGAAAGGCCGCGAGTTTGGCGCCACCACCGGGCGTCAGCGCCGTTGCGGATGGCTGGATACCGTTGCACTGCGCCGCTCTCTTCAAGTGTGTAGCGTCACCGGCATCTGCATTACCAAACTGGATGTGCTCGACGGCATGGAGCGGATCAAGATCTGTGTCTCCTACGACCTGAACGGTGAAGAGGTGGATATTCCACCGGTTGGCGCCGATCTTTTCGGGCAGTGCAAACCGAACTATATCGAAATGCCGGGCTGGAGCGAATCCACCGTAGGCACGCAATCCTACGATGACCTGCCGCAAGCCGCGAAAGATTATCTGCGCAAAGTCGAAGAGCTGTGTGAAACCCCGATTGATATCATCTCAACCGGCCCCGACCGCAAGGAGACTCTGATCCTGCGCCACCCGTTTGATTGAGATTTTTTACCACGGAATACACGGAACACACGGAATTATTTTGTCATTCAGAGGGAAGTGAGGCACGAAGCTTCCGCCCCTCACCTACGTCCGTGGTCGCTTCCGGCATCCTGCCTCTGGCGACACTTATACATCCATGTATGACGTAGGCGAACGACGAGGGATCTTGA
>JADWMH010000048.1:0-4632 GCA_015767355.1 Gammaproteobacteria bacterium | reverse complement strand
TGCTGATACTTGCCGCTGATGTTATGCTCGCTGGCAAAATCCAGCATGCGCTGAATTGGCAGCAGCGCCTTTTTGCGGATCTCTGCATCGATAACAATCTCGTTGTTTCCCTTCAACAACAACTCCTCCAGATTCTGCAGCGAATTCATTCCCATCCACGGACAGTGGGCGCAGGATTCACAGGTCGCTCCCTCGCCCGCGGTGGGCGCTGAAATCAACTGCTTGCCGGGCGCAAGTTGCTTCATCTTCCAGAAGATGCCGTCATCGGTCGCTACAATGAACTTCTTCTGCTTCATCTCCGCAACGGCCTGAATCAGTCTGGTGGTGGAGCCGACAACATCAGCCTGTTCAACGATCTCGTCGGGCGACTCGGGATGCACCAGCACCACTGCCTCGGGATGCAGGCGGCGCAGGCGTTCGAGCGCCACCGACTTGAACTCCTCATGTACCACACAGGAGCCCGGCCAAAGCAGCATTTCGACTCCGGTCACCTTCTCGATATAGTGGCCCAGATGCTGATCCGGAGCCCACAACACTTTCTCTCCCCTGGATTTCAGATGCTCGACAATCGGCAGTGCAATCCCTGAAGTGACCATCCAGTCGGCGCGCGCCTTGACGGCCGCGGAGGTGTTGGCATACACGACCACGGTGTGATCAGGGTGTTCGTCACAGAATTTGGAGAAGAGATCGATCGGACAGCCGTCATCCAGCGAACAGCTGGCATTGAGGTCCGGCATCAGCACCCGCTTCTCCGGATTCAATATCTTCGCAGTCTCGCCCATGAAGCGCACGCCGCAAACAATCAGCGTATCGGCATCTGCAGTGGTCCCGAAATTGGCCATCTCCAGTGAATCCGCCACGCAGCCGCCGGTCTCCTCGGCCAGCGCCTGCAGGTCACCGTCGGTATAGTAGTGTGCAACGACGACAGCATTCTGTTTCTTCAACAGCTTTTTTATACGCCCCTTCAGCGCCTCCTTCTCATCGGCGGTCAGTTCCGGCCACACCGGGTGTTCAGGCACTATGATTTGCCTGCGGATAGCCTCAGCGCTGATCTGGAATTCGTTCTCTAACATGAGCGGGAATAATGTTTGAATATCGATATGACATTCTATCGCAATTTCTGCGATAAATTCTGACAACAGTGCAAGCTCGATCAGGGGATATCAAACACCTCGTCCCCGGTTGGTTCCAGATGGGGTGTCTGGTTCATCTCCTGCCGGAATTTCGAGAGTTCTTGATACATTCTCAAGCGCGCACGGCTCTGATTGCCGAGCGGGCGGTGTTCCGGCAGACAATGCCAGGGATTCATCTTCAGCCGCCTGGAAAAATCAGCCAGGGCCTCAAAATCAAATTTCTGTTTGGGGATATGCACTGTGGCGGCCGGGATAAAGGGGGAGAGTTTCTCCGGCCAGCGAACTGCGGCGTTTTCGATGGGCATCAAATGCGGGCCTGTCTGCAGCTGGATCATCAGATCAAACTCTACATCCTTTCTATCCAGCGTTTTGATCATGTTTTCCCGCAGGTAGTTCAACGGCGGCGTACCCAATGGCAGGCCGGGGATTTTTGTATCAACCGTTGTTTTGGGCACAAATGAATACATCATCGCCTGGCCCTCGCCCAGCAGGTAGGGGACGCAGCTCCAGTAGCGCTGGCCAAGCGGGTTGTACTGGGTCTCGTTCCACAGGCTTTGCATCATGAAATCGAGCAGGTGCGGGTCCATCGGGTTGAGGAAGTAGTAGATGGGCATATCCTGCAGGCTCCACTGCTACAGCTTGGCGTTCTCACGGGAATTGGGGGTGACAAAAGTCGGCGTACAGATGGTGATGAAGTCCTGGGTAAATCGTTCTTCATCCATCAATTCTTCACCCGGCACATCCATGAGTTTCATGGCCATGCTGACAAAACCGACATCCTCGATATCAGCTGGCACATCCGGCCCGGGGCCGGAAAAACGCACGTAGGCAGGGTAGCTTCGGGGTGTTGCAAATACACCCTTGCGGCAATGTTCCGGCAGGTCATTACGAATGGTGACCGTAGCCCTGACAATGCCATGTGTCTTGGTATTGCCGCCGCGTTCGTAACCTCCGGGCTTGAAATGTCCGCGCATCTGGTCGGCCATGAGGTCGATGATCTCATTCAGGCTCTGTTCTTCGTCCGGGTCGATAGCCTCCTCTGCCAGACTCAGACCTTCATCCTTGCGCCACAGGTTGATCAGGAACTGCACCACTCTCGCAGATGGCTCACGAAACAGCCGGTTCAGCAGCGGGCGAAACCAGGGTTCCAACCTGCGTTCGATATGCAGCAGTTGCAGCAAGATGTGGTGAATGAATTTCAGGATGCGGGTTTTGATCGTCATGACGGGTTGTCCTTGCCATTCATACCGCTGCCAGGCCGGGCAGCGATGTATCTCAATGCGCGCAATCCCGGCATGAAAAAATAGCCGCCGCCGCGTACAGTGACAAATTGCGGCAGCCGACAAATTTTCTGTGTCGGTCCGAGCGGCTGAACAGGTCTGTGTCGCCCATGCTCTCCATTTCGACATGGGAGAGCAATTGCTGTCGTAGGGCGCGGCTGTTTTCCCGGCCGGTATCATCGGCGATTTTCTGTAAATAGAGAGTGAGCGTACGATGCAGTGCGGCCTCTTCATGCACCTGTATCACTGTTCTACCAATCCAGTTGACGTAATTGGCTGCAGGCTGGAGTTGGTGTGCTTTCATCCATGCCAGCAGGCTGCTCTGCTTCTCTGCAAAGTCTTCACAGAGAGAAAATATTTTTATCAGACCCGGTCCGGCCCGGTCCACAAGCTGCGTAAGAAATGAACCACTGTCACCGTCACAATCCCCGAGAAAAGCCAGTGATGGTTGCCACGGGTATGGCGTCAATCCATATGCTGTAATGTCACTTGCTGTGTTTGCTTCGATGATGACAAAACGTGCGACATGCAGGCGATCGAACCGGCCGAAGGGCACAAGCGTGTTATCGGGATCGGCTTCCCCGATGCCCCTGTTCATCGTGGCGAGCAGCTGACGCAGGTTTTCCAGTTCTCCGCTGCGCACGGACGCTGCAATCATGAAGGTTGATTGCGGCATCATGATTTCCATCTCCGCAAAGCCATCTATTCAACTCCCTAGCCGCCTTCATATCGCGTCAGGGCAAAATCGAGGATGCGGGTTTTACCCCACCACACCTTGCCAAAGTAGACGCCGGGTTCGATTTCGCGAATTTCGTCGCGGATGACTTTGGCAAAAAACGAGGTGCTTGAGTAATCGATGATGATAGTCTCCCTGCCATGCAAACAGGCGTGCAAACGCCGCCACCGTCCTGGAGAGGAGTGAGCCGGTCAGGATTGCTGTGCCACGTGTATCGCCGCTGGGAATCTCCCCCGGGCTGGCATTGCGATAGATTTCATCGAGTTCCTCACGTGATTTTTTCAGCCAGCTCTTTACAGAGTTATGCATCTTCTTTTACTCCTTGTTTCGCAGCGCGGCTGCACTCTGGTAGATCGAGCGGCGAACCGCATTCATTCTTCCCAGTGGCTCGTGAGCAGCAAGGCTTTGCCAGGGATTAAAGCTGCTGCGTTCGCAGGCGGCCAGCAACTTCGGATTGTCAAACTCCTGGTTTTCAATGGTGATGGTTGCAACTCTCTGGAAGGGTGAAGCCTCTTCGCCCCAGATGACCGAGGCGTCCTCGATCGGCATGGAGTCCGGATAGGTTTGCATTTGCAGGGCAAAATCGAAACAGGCCGCTCCTTGCTGCAGATGTGCTTTGATGGCGTTACGCAGCTGGTTTTTACCAGCGCCCACAACTTTTTCGGTGTGGTAGTTAGAGCAGGGCGTCACTGCATATTTGACGACCTGGCTGCCCGTTTCACCCAGGCGGAAAGGGACTGTGCTCCAGTAACGGATATCAAGCGGACTGAGATGTTTTTCACGAGCCTTGAAAACAATCCACAGAGACTTCAAATGTGAATCGAAGGGGTTCAAAAAGAAGCGCAGTTTTTTATCCTCCTGGCGTGCGCGAATAAAGGATAGGAAATCCTCGGGAGTTGCAACGAACAGCGCGGGATAACTGTTGAAGATAAAATCCTGAACACCCGCCTTGCCCCAGAGCACCTCGCCCTCCACGTTGGATACTTTTATCGATAATCCCCGGATGTCCTTTTGGGAGTCATCCATGTTCGTGGCGTTGGCAAATCGCAGCATGGCCGGATAGCTTGCAGGCTTTGCAAAGAGCCCCTGTTTAAGCTTGCCCGGAATTTTGTCATGGACATGAAATTGCGCAGTGACGCAGGCAACGGTTTTCGCCTGGTTGAACCTGGGAACCATGCCGCCTTCCGCCTCGGCCAGTGTGATGGTTTCAATTCGCTGGTTCATTTCAGCAACCAGTTGACCGATCGTTGCCGCATTGTTGTCGCTGCCGCAACCGGACAAAAACATGGCAATCAGTATCAAAAGCGCAGGATATTCAAATGAACATAATTTGTTGCAGCAACCATTCATTCTCCAACATCCTCAACGAACCTAAAACCTACCTGAATGCAGGATCTGACTCTGCGCCCGGTCGCGGCTTCCAGGTGAGGTCATAGTATTCGCCCCGATCACGAGCCCAGGGGTCAAAGGCATTTTTTACATG
>JADWMH010000198.1 GCA_015767355.1 Gammaproteobacteria bacterium | reverse complement strand
CCAGGCTTTCAATGCCTCTGCGTCTCCGGTAAAGACGATGTTTTTCTGCTTTTTTCCCAGCTGATAGTCGTACATGGGATCGTAGTAATCGCTGAGCAGGGTTGAAATCCAGCCATTGTGCTGGATTGTCTCTGCCGTGCGGCGCTGTTTTTCGATGGCGTTGCTCAGTAATTCACGGAGTTCACGGTGACGCACATCTCCGAGGCGTTTTCTGATACGGTCCAGGCTTCCCAGTAGATAGACGGCCCAGCGGTCAAATCCCTGTTTTTCTCCATAAATGCTCCGGTACTCCTGCAGGGCGGCATCGATGTACTCCAGGCGGGTGTTTTCGATGCGCTCCTCGAGAGTCGCTTCGAGGATGATGAACTTCCCTGATTTGAAGCGATCGAACAGCCGCTGCAGCATATGCACAGAGCCGATGTTGCGGCCTTCATCTTCGATGATCAGAGGCGGGTTTCCTTTTGCCCGATGCTTCAGCAACGCAATGGAGAGGGCGTTTTCAAAGTCGATCTGGGTAGGCTGGGGAACCGCATAATGGCCGAATGCCGAGCCGCGATGACGCGCCAGACCCTCGAGGTCGATGGTGTTGCTCAATTGCTTCAGCAGAATGGTTTTACCAACCCCGGTGCGCCCGCCGATGACGATGGTATTGACCTCGCTGGCGGCCGCATCCAGTTCGTCGATGAGAAAGCTGCGCAGCGCCTTGTAGCCGCCTTCTATACGTGGATAGGCGATGCCGGTGGCGTCATGAATCCACTGCTGGCTGATTTTTGAGCGCATGCCGCCGCGAAAGCAGTAGAGAGCTCCGTCGGGATGAGCATCGATGAACGTTTTCCATGTGCTGATGCGCTGTTCACGCACTGCATCTTTGACCAGTTTTTCGCCGAGTTCAACGGCGGCATCATGTCCAACCTGTGTATATTCAATGCCGATTTCATGACGTTCGCTATCATTCATCAGCGGATGATTCTGCGCCAGTGGAAAAGCGCCTTTTGTGTATTCCACGGGAGCGCGCACGTCCAGCAGTGGGATATCGTCGAGAAACAGAAGGCGATAGTCATCGATGAGTGGCAGAGGAGACATGATCGAGGGATTACTCCAGTTCACGCATTTTTTTCTGTACCGCCTGTTCACGCAGCGTCTCGGCCTGTTGCTGTTCTTTGACGGCGGCTCCAGTGGCCCACTCCTGTGTTTCAGGATCCAGTATGGAGAAGTGATAAAGGCGGCCCTGTTTGAAGACCGAAGAGACCATCTTTTCAGCTCTGTCGCGCAGTTCCGTCTGCTGGCCTGACTGCTCCTGCATCATGGGTATGCCGAAAGTTGGTTCAACACCTGTGTTTTTGAACTGAATCTCGCTGTTATCGATCTCCCCGGTCGTATCGAGATAGACGCGGTCAATATCCGGTGCGCGTGACAGCATATAAGCTGCCATCATGCGGCCAAGCTGATGATCTTCTGTTTCAAGCGCAGTCAGCAATTTGTTGCCGACAAGCTGCAGGCGTTGAACAAGTTGTGGATTTTCTACCCATTGACGGCTCAACTGAATGCCCTGATCCATGTCGGCATCCATCTTGTCGAAAAAGCTGCCTGCCTGCTGCAGCAGTTGATCAGGGACATTTAAAGTGAAGATATCTTCATCGATGACGACATTAAGTTCCATAATCGGGTGTCTGTTCAGGAAATTTGTGCCATTCTACCGAAAATAGTTGTTGGAGGTCATTTCTCTAATAAATTTTGAGTTGTTTGTTGACCACGAAATACACGAACGACACGAAAAGCACGCACAATCAGTCTGTTTTTTTCGTGACTTTTGTGATTTTTGTGGTTGTAGCAGGTTTAAGAATTTTTTGTCGAATGTGGTAAAAGGGAGAGGAATATGCTGTTAAAAATCCGGGGCGTGCTGAATGAGGCGCAACTCAACAAGATCCATGAAGTCGTTGATCGGACCGGCTTTCAGGATGGTCGCCTGACGGCGGGTTCTGCCGCCCGCCAGGTCAAGGAGAATGAAGAGCTTGCCCCGGATGCGCAAGCTCAGCAGCTGCTGAACCGGATTTTGATGAGCAGCTTTGGTGAGAACATGGCTTTTCGCAATGCCGCCCTGCCAAACAGGCTGGCCGATTTTATTTTTGCACGTTACCACCAGGGAATGCATTACGGTGATCATATCGACGAGCCGATCATGGGAGCAGGCGCCAAATTTCGCACAGATATCTCAATGACGACCTTTCTTAACCCGCCTGGTAGCTATGAAGGAGGCGAGCTGGTGATTCGCACTACCTTTGGCGAGACCAGGGTGAAACTCGATGCAGGTGATGCGGTTCTCTATCCCTCCGCCAGCCTGCACCATGTTGCAGAGGTACGCAGCGGCGAACGGCTGGTCGCCCTCACCTGGATTCAAAGCCAGGTGCGTGATCCGGCGCGGCGTGAGATTCTTTTTGACCTGGTGCAGTCTCGCGACAGCTTGTTAAAAGAGCAGCCCGGCAGTGAGTTGCATCAGAGAGTGGATCGATCCTATGCCAACCTGCTGAGGATGTGGGCGGAGGTGTGAAGATTGAGGACTAAGGATTGAATTCCAGGCACACCTCCAGGGCGGCATCCAGCAGTCTGGGAGTTGGCCTGTGCAGGCGCAGGGTGTCTGCATGGATGATTCTCATCGAAGATGGATTGTAGGCATCGAAGAAGCTCTTGTGATCGATGAGTATGGCGTCGGCTTCGAGTGACCACAGGTATTCATCGGTGACTGTTGCCAGTTTATGTCCTGGGATGTGGACAGGGTTTCTAATGCCGCACAGCGCCAGCGCACGTGAGACCAGCTCTTCGTCTGTCAATACCATCAACGGATGCTGCCATAATTGATGGATGATCTTCAGACCGGGACGACTGCTCTGCGCCAGGGCTTTCAGCTTTTCCAGCTGCCGATTGAAGTCGTTGACACTGCGTTGCGCATACGGCTCTGTTCCCAGCAATTTCCCCAGCGCCAGAATATCCCCGACGATGGCCTGCAGGGATTGCGGGTCGGATTCGTAGATGCGGATATGCTGCTGACGCAGCCACTGCAGATCGCGAAAGCGTGCGCCGCCGCTCCACACCACCACCAGGTCCGGCTTTAGCATGAGGATGCGTTCCCTATCCATGCCCATAGCATCGCCAATTCCGGGCAGGGTGGTGACCGAGGGTGGGAAGTCGCTGAAGTTGGATATGCCCACCAGTTTGTATTCGCCGCCGGCAAAATAGACGAGCTCTGTAGCATGCGGGGAGAGCGTGATGACGCGTTGCAACGGTGCTGCCGGTGACTCAGCAGTGATCAATAACAGCAGCAGGAGCAGCAGCAGTAAAGAGTTCATGCGAGCAGTTTCAGGTATCCTTGCCAGTCAAATGCCGGACCCGGGTCGGTCTTGCGGCCCGGCGCGATGTCACTGTGTCCGGCAATGCGTCCAGTTGTTATTGACGGGTAGTGCTGCATGATGGCTTTGCTGACCTGAAGCAGGCTCTGATACTGTTTTTCCGTAAAGGGGATTTCATCGCCGCCCTCCAGTTCGATGCCGATGGAGAAGTCGTTGCACTCCTGCTGATCATCAAAACATGAGGCTCCGGCATGCCAGGCGCGTTGATCGAATGAGACATATTGAACCACTTCTCCGTCTCGCCGGATGAGGCAGTGTGCCGAGACTTTCATGGCTGCAATCTCTTCAAAGTAGGGATGTGCGCCGGCGTCGAGGCGATTGTGAAAAAGATCATCAATCCAGTGGCCGCCAAACTCACCGGGCGGCAGGCTGATGTTGTGAATCACCAGCAGGTTGATATCTGCTGCTTCAGGGCGCGCATTGAAGTTGGGAGATGGCGATATTGTGGCTTGCTGCAGCCAGCCGTCGATGATGTTCATCTGCTTGTTAGCATCCTTCTTTTACAGGTTTTCAGTTTGTCATCTCGACGCAGGAGAGATCTTAATACACGATGCACCCAGTTTGAACTCACAGAGCCCCGTCATTGCGAGCGCAGCACGGCAATCTCTCTCTGTGGATTCACCGATTCAAGATTTCTCCCTGCGGTCGAAATGACATCTGTTTTGGCAAATGCGTATTAATTCACGGGACGTTT
>JADWMH010000197.1 GCA_015767355.1 Gammaproteobacteria bacterium | reverse complement strand
CAAGGGAAATACCTACAAAGTATGCAGTCATTAGTTGGCAGTTTGCAGCGAAGGAAGATTGCCGCGTCGCTGAGGCTCCTCGCAAAGACGGTAGTACTTTTTTCTTTTGCTGCATACTGCTAACTGACGACTGCCAACTTTTTTGTCAACTGCAAACTCTGCATTGATGCGCTTCGTGCCTCAACACATCCTATGTATACTTCTGCTCATCTATCAAGGCTCAGCACCTCGACCTGCTGATCCTTCGATACCGACCAGCGCAGATCGAAATCATGCAGGCGAAAGCCATATTCACCATCCTGGCGCTGTTTATAGGCCGGGCGTGGATCGATTTGCAGCAAACCGACAATCAGTCGGCGCAACTCCTCTGTATTTTCGCGTTGCTGCAGCTGTGATTCTGCAGTTTCAGAGAATGTCACATGCAAACAAGGCGCTGGCGCACCCTTGGCAAATCCCTGCGTCGCCTCCGGGATGCAATCCGAATAGGGTACATAGGGCTTGATATCGAGTATCGGCGTAGCATCCATCAGATCGACACCGCTGACCATGATGCGGCTCCCCTCAATTGCATCGAGTTTGACGGCAGAGAGTCCGATCGGATTGGGACGAAAGGGCGAGCGACTGGCAAACACCCCTACCCGTCTGTTGCCGCCAAGACGCGGGGGGCGCACCGTCGGTTTCCACTGGCCATCCGGAACAGCGTGAAACTTCCACACAAGCCATAGGTGGGAGAAGGCATCCAGCCCTTTGAGCATCTCAGGCCGGTCATAAGGCGCAAGCAGCTCGATCACCCCGCTGGCGGCCCTGACCACTCCGGGCTGGCGCGGGATTCCAAATTTCTCCTTGAATGGCGTATGAATGACGGCAACTGGAGTCATTGATTCTGTGAATAGCGCTCCATCAGGTAGCAGAGGCAGTCCTGGCGAATCACGCGTTCATCCCTGGTCAACATGGAGGGCATCACCGGCAGGCGATTGACAAGCCGGCCCTGCTGCAGTTGAAAAAAATCGGATGTGGTGATCTCTCCACTCTCACTGGTTACCACAAAGGGCATCTCCTCACCCGCCATATCCCCCCAGTGGGTTCCCACCGGCAATTCGCTGAAATTGAAGCGTTCCAGCTGGGGATCGAGCCCCAGCAGATGATGCTCACCAAAACCAAACTCGATATGCGCTGGAATCTTTACCGTTGCAACCGTATGAAACAGATCCGCCTCCGTATGGGAGAGAGTATCATTGGGAAGATCATGCAGATGCAGGCAGGCATCGACAAACTCCTGCGTGTGTCTAATCCCGGCTTCATCACCAACCTTTCCACACTCTATGGTCACTGATGGAGTGAATTCGGAAAATGCCAGAGACTGCACACCCTGAGGCCGGATAAAGTAGATTACCAGCCGGCTGAATAGCGTTGCCAGCCGAAGAAAAGAGTTTTCAACAACATTGACGCAGGCGTAGTGCGGATTCAGCCCCGTGTTGTTGTGGATGTCGATACTGGCGAACAACCCGTGCTGCCGCATGCGTGCAGTGACCTGTTCCATCAGGCTGGTCTCGGCAGAATCATCTGCTGCCCCGCCCGGCCAGGTACGGTTATAGTCAGGCTGACCATCCATGCGGCGCAGCTGATGGCGGGCAGCATCCACGTTACCGATAAAAAGCACCAGGGTGCGCGGCAGCGGGCGCGCTCCCCCCCCGGGGGTGTACTCCTGCAACAGCCGCCGCACTGCTTCCCAGCCGGTAGTCTCGTTGCCATGCAACAGCACCGAAACGAACAAGGCAGGTTCACGGATCCCCTGCAGGGTGATCAGTGTCGGCCCCTGAAGCACATCCGCAAGCTGATGCGCCTGCAGATCAAGCAAACCGGGTGGAATTTGATCGAGTTCATTGAGCATCACAAACTCCAGCGGTGAACAGGCTGGGCAGATTGCTGATGCTCTGCGTAGGAGAGCGTTAAATCCTGCCACTGCGGCCCGTAGCGATCGACCCATTTTTTCTGCCAGGTTGCACCTGTCTGGCCGCTTTGCAGGCGCTGGCGGATCACATTCAGATAGTATGCCGCCTCATGATGGTCAATTCCAGCCTGAGTGAGTCCCTCCTGGGCCTGATCGAGCAACAGGTCGAGACACAACGTTTTTAGGCTGCCACACTCGCCATCGAGCCACTCAACTTCGGCAAAGATGCCATCTTTCGCAGCACGGTAAAAATTGGATCTACAGGCTGAAAAGGGGAGCCGCTTCTCAGGCGCTGTCTCCGCATTCGCGAAAGCACTTACCAGTCCGTAAAAAAATGCCGCATTGGCAAACTGATCCACATGCGTCGGGCCAGCAGGAACCACGCGATGCTCGATGCGGATGTGTGGTTGGCCATCGGCGTTGAACCCCACCAGCGGGCGATTCCAGCGCCAGATCGTACCGTTATGCAAGCGCAGGTGCGAGAGTCTCTGCGGATCATCTTCAGAAAGCATCGGCAGCAGTACCGGGTAGCGCTCCAGGTTGGACTCAAATACCTCGAAGATACTCTCTTCAACATATCTGAAGCCGAAAGAGACACGGTTGGTTTTGTCTGAAGCGCCAACAGAGACAGCCTGCTCAAACAGCGGGATGCGCGTCTCTTCCCACAGCTTCCTGCCAAACAGAAAGGGAGAGTTGGCGCCGGCAGCGACAATGGGGGCAGAGACGATCTTGGCGGCATTGTAGTAACGTGCAGCCAGATTTGCATCAACCTGCAGGTGTATCTGGAAAGATGTGGTCGCAGACTCCAGCATCACATCATCGTGTCTCAGTGAGAGTGTCTCATCACCTTCAATAAGCAGATCGATAGGCCTGCCGCCACGCAGCCGCAAAATCTGCTGATTGAGCGCGATATAGCGCTTCAATTGCGACATATTTTGCAGAGTTAAATTCTTTGGAGTGATGGTCGGCAGTATGCCTATAACCATCAAGTGCAGCCCTATGGACTCCGCCGTTCGTCTGCAACTGAGCCAGTTCGCTTCAAGTGAATGCTGCATACGCGAAAGCGCGTGACCCGCCAGAGATTCAGGCGGCCCGTTGAGCTCCACATTGAAGGTAGCAAGCTCGGCAACGACGTCCGGGTCAGCGAGCGCCTGCAGAAACTGCGCATTGCGCGGCGCCGGATTCCCCCTGGCATCGATAAGCCACGCCTCGAGTTCATAGCCGGCAACCGGCCCCGAGCTATCCAGCGTTCCATCCCTGAGCATCTCACCCAGCAAGCACGTCTCTGCAGCCAGGCGCTGATGGAATTGCTCGAAATCACGCTGCTGAAAATTGCTGCTGTTGATCTCCTGTCCCATTTGCATAAATCATCAGCCCAGCTGATAACTCTCTCCCTCCCTGGCCAAAGTGACCTTGATCCCTGCCGAGTGCGACGCCATCCACTCTCTGCTGTCAGCCAGGATAGCCTCGAGCTGCGCATCCGAGCGTGACGGATCATGGTGAAACAGCACCAGACGCTTGACATCTGCATCAAACGCCAGTTGCAGTGTTTGTGAAACCAGAGTGTGTCCCCAGCCATGCACCTTCGGCAACTCATCATCCAAAAACATGGCATCGTGGATCAGCAGATCGACGCCCTGGACAAATTTGACCCACTCAGGATACGAGGTTTTCACCTCATTTGGAGGGAAAAGTTCATTATCGGTAATGTAGACAAGGCTTCCGTGTGCCGTATCGACTCTGTAGCCGCTTCCTCCACCCGGATGGTTCAGCGGCAAGGTTGACACCTTTGCATCCCCGATCATGATGCTTCCCCGGGCATTGAATGGCGCGACCTCGATATCCGCCTGCAGTTGCGCACCAGTGACAGGAAAATGGGAATCGGTCATCTGATCCAGCACGGAGCTTGCATCACCGGCATTCAGGTTGTTTGAAAGCAGACGAATTTTTCGTCCCGGCTGATAGATCGGCCGGAAAAAGGGGAGCCCCTGGATATGGTCCCAGTGGTGATGACTGAACAGCAGATAGATATCTCTGCTGTCCGATAAAAGAAGTTGTCCAAGACTGCGGATTCCTGTTCCAGCATCAAAGATCAGTACAACGTCATCATCGGGTTCAACAAAAATGCATGAAGTATTGCCGCCATACTTG
>JADWMH010000196.1:2828-4111 GCA_015767355.1 Gammaproteobacteria bacterium | reverse complement strand
TTTTTTTTAGCACTTCGCTCTGTAGGCTCTCCAGCAGACCGGCATCTCCGCGGATACATTGCAGATCAAAAAAGATACTCGCGTACATCAGCGCTTTCGGCTGTGGATTGAAGATCCACTTGTCAAAATAGCCGCGCCACACGGCGAGGGGCTGACGCCATTTGGGATTGGATGCCATCACATCGCCGGGGCAGTAGATGTAGCCGCAGGCGTCGAGACCATCGCACACCAGGCTGCTCATATTCTCAAAATAGTCGCCATGCAGTTTTGCATCATAATCATCGGAGAGGATCAGCGCATTATCCTGATCGGTGTGCGCTGTCTGTTCATTGCGCGCCAGTGAGCCGGCGGCAATCCAGGCATAGGGAACCGGCGCTTCGCCATACTTCTCTTCGGCCATGCGTACCAGCCGTTGTGTGATTGCCTCGCCGATGGAGCTGATTGCGTGTCCGATATGGTATGCAGTCAGGCTGCTGTCAACCAATGTCGCCATGGTTGCCGGAAGCTGCCGGCTCAGCTGCTGCAGCTCTTCGAGTGTATCAGCACGATGGATCTCATTGATGAGGAAAATTGTGTTGTAACTCTGCTGGCGAATAAGATCCGTCGCAGTGACCATGCCGACGATCTTGCGGCCAGCCATGACCGGCAGATGGCGGATATTGTGGCGCGCCATGATCAGCAGCGCTTCTGCGCCCAGTGTGGTGGCCGAAATTGTCATCGGCTCCGGTGTCATGATAGTAGAGACAGGGTCATCGAAGGACATCCTGTTGGCAGTCACCTTGGTGCAGAAGGCGCGGTCGGTGAGAATACCGCATAGATTACCGTCATCCATCACCAACATGGCGGTGACAGTCGCAGTTTTCATTTGCTGCGCCGCCTCTTCAATGGTCGCTGTCTGTTCGATCATCTGCGGCGTGCCATGGGTCAAATCGCAGACATGGGTGGCAATCAGCGTATTGTTCTGATTATCCTGGATCTCCTGGATCGCATTGCGCAGACGGACCGGATTTTTCTTCGAAAAATAGAGCCGCACGGATTCATGCAAATCGATGAGGGCATGGAAGGTCTCGACAGGGAGCAGGTAGAGCAGGGTGTCTTCGATCGCCGTCGCAGACAAAATGACATCGCCGCCGCGAAACAGGGCGCGAAAACCAAACCAGCTTTCCTCTCCCAGCTGATCATAGAGTTCATCCTCGGCGGTTCTGATTTCGACTGCGCCGGTGCGGATCAGATAGAGCGAGCGATTGATGTCGCCAGGTTTCAGAATCTGCGAGCCGCAGCGC
>JADWMH010000196.1:0-2818 GCA_015767355.1 Gammaproteobacteria bacterium | reverse complement strand
CTCTTCATCAAGCTTGTCCAGTGGAGCGCAGCGGCTCAGGTAATCCCGAATTTCGAGTTGTTCGATTTCCATTGATTTTATAGTCTCATTATCATCAATTATTTACCACAGATGCACACAGATTAAAAACATGCCGGAATGACGGTGTCATATCTGTGATTGATTTTTTCCTACATCGTCACCGGTGCTTCGGCATAGTAGAGCCCTTTATCTGTTGAAACCACCATGCGCAGGTAGGGGAATATCGTCGGTGGAACCTGTATGCTGATGTGCCAATGCTGACGGTCATCTGTTGAAACCATGCTCACAGGCGATGATTCGTCATCGATGTCGGTCAGAGCGATGGCGACTCCCTTGAGCGTCTGCTCAGAGGTAACACGGATGGTGTTGCTGCCGTTGTCGAGCCGTTCTTCGAGGATCACCGAGAGCTGAAGATCATCATTGCTGAAAAGGCAGCTGTTGTTGCTGAAATCACAGCGTTCATTGACAACATGCAGTTGATACAGTGTGTTGTCGGGTGGCCCATCCTCAGCCTTGAAGTAATCCATGGCGATAAATCCAGCGATGAGAAGAAACGGGGCGATGAAGATGGCGGTTTTGAGTTGCGGGTTCAATGTTTTCATGCAGACTCCAACATGGTGCGGCTTCTTGATAGTGAATTTGTAGGGGGGATAAGCGACAGCGCATCCACCATGATTCAGGCACATTGGTGGATGCGGCAAAAAGATGTCTTATCCCCCATACAGCCTACATGGATATCCACTGAAAGGAAAAAGGCTCCGAAACGGAGCCTTTTTCCAGTCAATTAATCATCACAGGATGATTAGTGATCCCCGGCAGTACCAGCTCCGGCGGGAACACGGATGTGCTCGACCATGTGCTGGATATGCTCGGGAGGCGGCGCAGTGACTCTGGAGACAGCGAATGCCACGGTGAAGTTGACCAGGGCGCCTACGGCTCCAAAGGCGTTCGGCGTAATGCCGAAGAACCAGTTTGGCTGCATGCCGCCGAGGAAGGAGGTGCCGGGAACAAACATGATGCCCTTGTGCTGGAAAACATACAGCATGGTGATGCCAAGACCGGCCAGCATGCCCCAGACGGCGCCGCTTCTGTTGATGCGCTTGGAGAAGATGCCCATCATCAGCGCCGGGAACAGCGAGGAGGCAGCCAGACCAAAGGCGATCGCCACGGTGCCTGCCGCGAAATCAGGCGGATGCAGCCCGAGATACCCGGCCACCATGACGGCTCCGGCCATGGCGATGCGGCTTGCCAGCAACTCCGTCTTCTCCGAGATATCCGGCGTAAAGACACCTTTTAACAAGTCGTGGGAGATCGACGATGCGATCGCCAGCAGCAGACCCGCCGCCGTGGACAAGGCAGCGGCCAGACCACCGGCGGCGACCAGCGCGATTACCCAGTTGGGCAGTTTTGCGATCTCCGGGTTGGCCAGCACCATGATGTCTTTATCGATCTTGACAACTTCATTGATGGCTTTATCCGCGACATAGGTTATTTTGCCGTCGCCGTTCTTGTCGTCGAACTTCAGCAGACCGGTCTTCTCCCAGTTCTTGACCCATTGCGGACGCTCTTCATAGACCATCCCCTGGCCATCTTCGCCCTGAAAGGTGGTTGTCAGATTCAGACGCGCCATGGCGCCAACTGCAGGAGCGACGGTGTAGAGCAGGGCGATGAAGACCAGTGCCCAACCGGCTGAGAAACGCGCAGCCTTGACGCTTGGCACTGTGAAGAAGCGGATAATGACATGCGGCAAACCAGCGGTACCGATCATCAGCGTCAGGGTATAGACAAACATATTGAGCTTGTTATCCATTCCTGCGGTGGTGTACTTGTCGAAGCCAAGATCCTGAACGACAAGATCGAGCTTGTCCAGCAGGTACATGCCTGATCCGTCAGCCATCTGGCTGCCGAGTCCGATTTGAGGAAACGGTTGGCCAGTCAGGTTCAGGGAGATGAATACCGCCGGAACTGTGTAGGCAAAGATCAGCACGCAATATTGAGCGATCTGCGTATAGGTGATGCCCTTCATGCCGCCGAGTACGGCGTAGAAAAAGACGATCGCCATGCCGACATAGAGACCGGTATCGAACGGCAGTTCGAGAAAGCGTGAGAATGCCACGCCGATGCCTTTCATCTGGCCGATAACATAGGTGATGGAGGCAATGATGAGGCATAGAACCGCGACGATTCGGGCAGTTTTTGAGTAAAAGCGGTCGCCGATAAATTCGGGTACCGTAAACTTGCCGTATTTACGCAGGTAGGGCGCCAGCAGCATCGCCAGCAGCACGTAGCCGCCGGTCCAGCCCATCAGGAAGACCGATGCGCCGTAGCCGTTGAAGGCGATCAGGCCGGCCATGGAGATGAAAGAGGCTGCGGACATCCAGTCAGCCCCTGTCGCCATGCCGTTCAATACCGGATGCACGCCCTTGCCGGCAACATAGAATTCACCGGTGGTTGCAGCGCGCGCCCAGATGGCGATGCCGATGTAGAGGGCAAATGTCAGGCCCACCACAATATAGGTTAATGTTTGTAGTTCCATGTGTTCAGCTCCTAGTCTTCGTGGACGTTAAATTTGCGATCGAGGACATTCATACGCCAGGCGTAGAAAAAGATCAGAACCACAAATGTGTAGATGGAGCCCTGCTGGGCGAACCAAAATCCCAGTTTATAGCCGCCGAGACGGTACTCATTGAGGGGTTCCACGAGGATGATTCCAAACAGGTAGGAAACAATAAACCAGATGGCAAGACAAAAGGCTACAAGCCTCAGGTTTGCCTTCCAGTATTCAGATGCTGAGTTG
>JADWMH010000047.1 GCA_015767355.1 Gammaproteobacteria bacterium | reverse complement strand
TCGATTTATAACTGACTACGACCTACTACAAAAATGAAGCAGGTAGAACACTAAAAATTTTGATTATTTTTTCGTGCTTTTCGTGGTAAAAATAAAACTCATCAGGAACCGAACAACCACTATGAAAGATAAAAAAATCGTCTTTATCGGCGCTGGCAACATGGCTGCCGCCCTGATCAAAGGGCTGATCCAGGATGGGCATCCGGCTGAAAACATCACTGCAGCCGACCCCGACCACGACAAGCTCAACCTCATCAGAAAGCAAACGGGGATTGGCGTTAATAGTGACAATAGTGCGGCGATTGCAGACGCCGACGTCGTCGTCATTGCAGTCAAGCCGCAGATCGCCGCTACAGTCGCCAGCGGGATTTCAGCGGCCGTTGCAGAGAGAGAGCCGCTGGTCATTTCCATCGCCGCCGGCATACCCACATCGCATCTTCAGCAGTGGCTGGGGGAGACAACAGCCATCGTGCGAACCATGCCGAACACTCCCGCAATGCTGCAGGCTGGCGCTACAGGACTGTTTGCCGCTGAGAATGTCAATGATGAACAACACAGTCTGGCGGAATCAATCATGCGCGCCGTCGGCCTCACTATCTGGGTGGAGCAGGAATCTCTGATAGACGCTGTCACTGCAGTATCCGGAAGCGGCCCTGCCTATTTTTTCCTCCTCATGGAGCACATGATCCGCGCAGCCAAGGCGCTTGGACTGCCCGATGAGAGTGCGCATCTGCTGACACTGCAGACAGCGCTCGGCGCATCCAGGATGGCGCTGGAGAGCGATGACAACCCGGCAACACTGCGCACCATGGTGACTTCACCCGGGGGAACTACCGAGCAGGCAATCAACACCTTCGAAACGGGAGGACTCGAACAGCTGGTCATGGACGCCATGCGCGCTGCAAGAGACCGCTCCATAGAACTCTCTTCGCAAATTCAGGATTGACATCATGGACTCAGGTTATCTCGCTACGCCCCTGATTTTTCTCGTCCAGGTCATCTTTGGTTTCTACACATTGATGCTGCTGCTGCGTTTTCTACTGCAGCTGGTGCGGGCGGATTTTCGCAATCCCGTCTCCCAGTTTATCCTCACGCTGACAACACCTGTGCTCAAACCATTGAGAAAGTATATCCCCGGCTACCGCGGTCTGGATATTGCATCACTGCTTGCCGCCTGGATCGTCAAAACCATTGAGATTGCCATTATTCTGCTGCTCTCGGGAGCAGCGGGGATAGCTCCAGCCATTTTATGGGCAATTCCAGCACTCGTTTACCTGCTGTTTATGATTTTTACCTTCTCGATCGTTATCGGCGTAATCTTGAGCTGGTTTCAGGCTGGATACAACCACCCCGTGGCTGGCGTCATTCATTCGCTCAATGCGCCGATACTGCGCCAGGCAAGTCGCGTTGTCCCTGTCATTTCAGGCATTGACCTGGCGCCATTGGCCGCGATCCTCGCCCTCACCGTCCTGAAAATGCTGGTGATGCCACTGTTGATAACGCTCTTCAATATGCCACCCAACCTTCTGTGACGACTGCCTGGCATCAGTGGGATGGGGAAGATCTGATCCCGGAAATGTTTAACCGCCCAGATCCACAAACGGCATCACCGAGAAGTAGATGATTGCAGCGACAGCCGCCACGTAGAGCAGCATGCGCAGCGGATCATCCCTGAAAATATCGAGCAGGGTTCTGTTCTCTCCCTGCTCCTTCAAGTGCGCATATTCACTCTTCATGCGGCGAGTACGCCCCTCCTGATAGGCTTCCAGTAATTGCTTCGCCTGCTTCAGCCGGCTGTTGTCGCGCAGCCAGATCGCCGGCATCGATATTCCCCAGTTGCCCGCGCTGGTTTCATAGAAATCGATCTCATTTCCCCTCAGCAGTTCACGAATTTCATCGGCTTCATCATCCGGAACACCCCTGAGCTTGAAAAGAATGACTGACATGCAAATTTTTCCTATCGTCAAGGAAATTCGGAATTCATATAAACAAAGAGTATACCTTGACAGCAAATTCTGTCAGGATTCCTGAACAGAACACCACGCAGAGATCACGAGTAAAGAACCTGAATCACAATGGATAGACAACCCGTTAT
This sequence comes from Gammaproteobacteria bacterium, assembly GCA_015767355.1. Taxonomy (GTDB): domain Bacteria; phylum Pseudomonadota; class Gammaproteobacteria; order Chromatiales; family Chromatiaceae; genus Sva-25. Next base: position 9,462 of record JADWMH010000047.1, on the reverse strand, counting down.
ATTGATTATTTTTGACGGCTTCGGGCTTAATCCCAGCCGCGCTGCGAATGGCTGGGCGCTGGCGCGTACACCGCACCTTGATCACTACTTCTCCTCATGGCCGCACGCTGTATTGCAGGCATCCGGCAGAGCCGTGGGTCTGCCTGACGGGCAATTCGGCAATTCGGAGGTCGGACATCTGACGCTGGGAGCAGGGCGTATGCTCGAACAGGACCTGATGCGCGTCGCCAATGCAATTCATGACGGCACTCTGGAGCAGCAGCCCGCCTGGCAGGATCTTATACAAGACACCAAGCGTCTGCACCTGGTCGGCATGGTCTCTGACGGCGGCGTTCACTCTCACATCGAGCACCTGTGCGGGCTGCTGCAGATGATCGTTTCCGCCGGCATCGAACCTGTTATCCACATGATTACCGATGGCAGGGACACCTCGCCAAAAGCCGCCCTGGGCTATCTTGAGTTGCTGGAACAGGATTTTGAAAAACTGGGAAAAGGTTATGTCGCCACGGTCAGCGGCCGCTATGACGCCATGGACCGCATTGGCAACTGGGATCGCACCCACAAGGCATGGAAGGCGATGCGGCTGGGCCAGGGAGTGGATGCCGAAACACCCCGGGAGGCAATTGAGAACGCCTATGCGCGGGGTGAAAGCGATGAGTTCATTCAGCCCACGGTGATCCGTGACTACATAGGAATGGCTGCCGATGAACCGGTGCTGTTTTTCAATTTTCGCAGTGACCGCGCCCGCCAGATGGCTGCGGCTATCGGACTGAAGGATTTTGACGGCTTCGACCGGGGGTCTGCCGGAAACCGCCGGCTGGTCGGAATGACAGAGTACGATGTCAACTTTCCTTTTCCAGTGCTTTTTTCGCCACAAATTCCTGAACAGGTGCTGGCCGAGGTGATCAGTGATGCCGGGCTAAAGCAGTTTCATTGTGCAGAGACCGAAAAATACCCCCATGTCACCTATTTTTTCAATGGCGGCACCGAGCAGCCCTACCCTGGAGAGGATCGATCAATCGTTCCCTCCGCCAAAGTGGCGACCTATGACCAGCAACCCGAAATGAGTGCCCCCAGGATTGCCGAGAGTGTCATTGGCGCTATCGAAAGCAAGGAGTACGCCTTCATTCTGGTCAACTTTGCCAATGGCGACATGGTTGGACACACCGCTATTCCCGAGGCAATTATCAAAGCCGTCGAAACCCTGGACCTGCAGGGACACAGGGTTATTGATTCCGCACTGAAACATGGCTGGAGTATCCTGCTGACCGCTGACCATGGCAACTGCGACGAGATGGTCGATCCTGTCGGCGGCCAGCCGCATACACGACATACCGGCTACCCGGTTCCTCTGCTGGTGGCAGGCGCGGGAGATGTTTCACTTGGCATTGGCCGGGGACTGGCTGATATCGCCCCAACCGTACTGGATCTGCTCGATATTCCCCGGCCGCGCGAGATGACCGGCCGCAGCATGATTCTGAAAGGCAAACTGATTTGAACGAGAATGACCATGTCTAAACAAAGTAAAACCGAACCTATCGCCGTACTCGCACTGAATCCCTCTCTGGACATCAGCTATGAAGTGACGCAACTGCTGGACGACCAGAAAGTTCCCTCCATGAATACCCGCTATGAACCCGGAGGGAACGGAATCAATGTCTCAGAGACTCTCAGCAGGCTGGATATCCCCGTCAACTGCTCGTGCATCATTGCCGGGCATGTCGGAGAGTTTGTGCTGCAGCTGCTGCAGTATGAACTCCATGACCTCCACCATCTCACTGTCGATGGAGAGTCGCGTATCAACACGATAATCATGCAGCGCAGTCCCCAGGGACAGTGTGAAGTCGATGGCAGCGGGCCGGAGGTTCCTGAAACAGTTTTGCAGGAGATAGAGGAGTCATTCATGAAAGCCTGCAACAGCGGCTTCGGCATCATGAGCGGCTCGGTTCCTCCCGGCGTTCCTGACGACACCTATGGCCGCCTCGCCAGGCAAATCAGGGAACAGGGAGGCAAAGCCGTGGTCGATGCCTACGGAACCCTGCTGGAAAAATCCCTTGATTCAAAACCATTTCTGCTCAGAGTGAATCAATATGCGCTTGAGATGTATACGCGCAAAAAACTGCGCAAACTTGATGAGGTCGTTGCCATCACCCGCCAGTTCCAGCAGGATCACGAGCTGAATCATGTCTGCGTCACTTTCGGAGAGTATGGCGCCCTGTTGCTGGATTCAAAGTACAGCTATGTCTGCACTCCACCCAAGACCCACATCCGCTCTACAGTTGGCTCGGGCGATGCGCTGCTGGCGGGGCTGGTGGCCACCTATGCGCAAGGAGGAGACAGCGCAACCGCATTGAAACTTGGTGTTGCCTGTGGAACAGCGACGACGACCCACGCCGGAACAGGACTATGCAACCGTGACGAAGTCGACCGCTTGATGGAGGAGCTCGAGGTCAAACGCCTCGACAGCTGAAGGATACTCTGATCAAGTCGCCAGGCTCCCCGATCAGAGGTTTCTGAAGCAAAAACCACTCCTTTGCGGTATGCTACGTCGCCATGAGCGATAAACACTTAACCGATACGACATTTGCCAGCTTCAATCTCGATAAAAGTATCCAGCAGGGTCTGGATGAAGCAGGTTTTACGCACTGTACCCCCATCCAGCAACAGAGCATCCCGGTTGCCATCGAGGGCAGGGATGTTGCCGGACAGGCGCAGACAGGCACCGGCAAGACAGCTGCCTTCATGGTTGCGACACTGCAGTTTTTGCACGACCACCCTGCACCCCCTGATCGCAAACCCAATCAACCGCGCGCTTTCATCGTGGCGCCGACCCGCGAGCTTGCCATCCAGATCCACAAGGATTCTGAGCAGCTCGGCAAACACTGCGGTCACAAGATGCGCGTGGTCTACGGCGGATCGGGTTACGAGCAGCAGCGTGATTCACTCAAAGATGTCGATATCCTGGTCGGCACTCCCGGCCGTCTGATCGACTATTTCAAGCAGCATGTCTACAACCTGCGCGCACTCCAGGTGGTAATCATCGATGAAGCTGACCGCATGTTCGACCTGGGTTTTATCACAGATATCCGCTATCTGCTGCGGCACATGCCCCCGCCGGAAAAACGTCTCGGCATGCTGTTCTCTGCAACCCTCAGCTTTCGCGTCTCCGAGCTTGCCTACGAACACATGAATGACCCGCAGGTCATCAAGATCGAAACGGATACTGTCACCGGAGAGAATGTCACCCAGCGCGGCTACATGATCTCCAATGATGAAAAAATCGCCCTGCTGATTGGCCTGATACAGCATCATGAGCCAACACGCACCATTATTTTCGTCAACACCAAGCGTACTGCGGACGAGGTATGGGGATTTCTCGAGGGCAATGGCTTCTCCTGCGCCATCCTCTCCGGCGACGTGCCGCAGCGCAAACGTATTGCATTGCTGGAGAAATTTCAACGTGGCGAATTAAAGATTCTGGTAGCCACGGATGTCGCTGCACGCGGTTTGCATATTCCGGACGTCACCCATGTCATCAACTATGATCTGCCGCAGGACGGTGAGGATTATGTGCATCGCATCGGGCGCACTGCCCGCGCCGGCTCAAGCGGTGACGCCATCAGCCTGGTGTGCGAGACCCACGCCATGTCACTGCCGGACATTGAATCCTATATCAAGAGCCGTATTCCTCTGGAGATGCCTGACGCTTCTCTGATAGCCGAAATCGACCCGCGAAGCCGCAAGCGCCCACCCAGGCGGCCACGCCCCGCCAACAGACCGCAACGGGGAAGAAGCAACTCACGAGGCAGCAGCAACAGCAGGCAGAATCGCGGCGGCCGCCATCGTTAGGAAGAATGCAGCTAGAGAATAAATGCAGCCGCTGCACACAATCTGTATGTTGCAGCTACATGACAGAAGCGCTTGGAACACCGCGCAGCAAGGTGGACTTCGAGCATCTGCTGTGGCAGGTTTCCCACCAGGGCGTAGAAGCCTACAAAGATGAGAGTGGCTGGTACCTGATGTTTCACGGCCGCTGCGAACATCTGCAGGCTGGCGGCATCTGCGGTATCTACACAAGCCGCCCGCAGATTTGCCGTGATTACGAGAATGATTGGTGCGAATTTGATGAACCCGCCCACAAACACTTCGAACTCTATTTCAGAAACTACTCCGAACTGCTGGCTTACTGCAAAAAACGCTTCAAGCGCTGGGGGATGTAGATCCTGTCATTTCGACCAAAGGGAGAAATCTTTTGTTGGTGATGCACAAGATTTCTCACATACGTTCGAGATGACATGAGGAAGAGCGTAGGGTGCAATAAGCGATAGCGCATTGCACCACACAAGCCATTTGAGGGATGCGCTGTCGCTTATACCGCCCTACGGTTGTTTTGTTTATCAGGGATAGATTTCGGGAACAAAGGTCTGATCCGACATCGGCGGGCGGACATAGCCGACACCCTCATTTCTTTTCGGCAGTTCGATCGGCTCTGGCGTCAGATCCTCAAAGGGAATCTGGGTCAGCAAATGCTGGATACAGTTGAGGCGTGCATGTTTCTTGATGTCGGAGTTGACCACGTACCAGGGCGCCTGCTTGATATCCGTATGTGCGAACATCTGATCCTTGGCCTTGGAGTATTCAAGCCAGCGTGAGCGTGACTCCAGATCCATCGGGCTGAGCTTCCAGCGTTTCAGTGGTTCGCTGAGACGACTCTGAAAACGCTTCTCCTGCTCCTCGTCAGAGACCGAGAACCAGTACTTGATCAGAATAATACCGGAGCGCACCAGCATGCGTTCAAATTCAGGACAGGAGCGCAGAAATTCGCGATACTCCTCCTCGGTGCAAAATCCCATGACACGTTCGACGCCGGCGCGATTGTACCAGCTGCGATCGAACAGTACGATTTCACCGGCAGAGGGAAGATGCGGTGAATAGCGCTGGAAATACCACTGCGTGGTCTCTCTCTCGGTGGGGGCCGGCAGCGCGGCAATTCTGCAAATGCGCGGATTGAGATACTGTGCGATACGCTTGATCACGCCGCCCTTGCCGGCGGCATCACGCCCCTCGAAAACGACTACGACCTTGAGTCCACTGTGCTTGACCCACTCCTGCAGCTTGACCAGCTCTACCTGGAGACGAAACAGCTCCTTTTCATAGACATCTTTCGCAATTTTCTTACCCTTCTTCCTCTTGCGCTCACTCTCTTCATGAACCTCGACTTTGTTGCTCTCCACATTTTTATTCTTTTTATGCACCATGATGGATCTCCTCACTGAAAAAACCAATTGATGGTGAGGTTACCAGCAGATGGCATTTGATGCGAGTATTTCCTGATAAAAAGTAATGGGAAAGATAATCTGACTCTGATCCTGATAGATGGAAAATTATGACTCCAACCCCATCGCTTCATTTACATGTTTTGGCGCACATCCAGCCTGTCCCTCATCCAGTCGCCCAGCAGGTTTGCAGAGAGCACCACCAGCATGATGGCGATACCGGGAAAAATGGCGAGATGCGGGGCAACCAGCAGAAACCCCGCCCCTTCACGGATCATGCTGCCCCAGGACGCCTGCGGCGGCTGTACTCCGAGGCCGAGAAATGAGAGCCCGGCTTCGGCGACGATCACTGCAGCGATGCCAAAGCTGGCTTCGACCAGCAGCGGCGCCATCATCAGGGGAAGCAGGTGGCGGAAGACGATTCTTCCCTGACCGCTGCCAAGTGCAATAGCCGCTGTGATGTGCTCACGTGTGCGCAGACTCATCGCCTGTGAACGCGCCAGCCTGGCATATCCCACCCAGCCGACACTGGAGATAGCAATAATCAGGTTTTCGATGCCCGGACCGAGTATTGCAGCCAGCGCAATGGCCAGCAGAATCCCCGGGAACGCCAGCATGATGTCGATCACTCTGGAGATAAAATGATCGAGCGCACCGCCGACATAGCCACTGACTGCTCCAATCACCGTTCCCGCAAGCGCAGAAACAAGCACTGTCGAGAAAGCCACCACAAAAGCGATACGCGCCCCGGCAATCAGCCGCTCGGCGACCGAACGTCCCAATCCATCATTTCCCAGCCAGAAATCAGCTGATGGCGCAGCGAGAATAGCAGGCAGATGTATTTCATCAGGTGAGATCGGCAGCAGCGGCTCCAGCAGGGCCGCCGCAATCCACAGCAGCAGGATGGCCATTGCAATCCACTGTTTCACGGCGTCCTGATCCTCGGGTCCAGCAGTTGATAGAGGAGATCCGTGGTTGTATTGATCAACAGGTAACTCACTGCAACCAGTAATACACACCCCTGCACGAGCGGGTAATCCCGCTTCTGAATCGATTCGATCAGCAGTGAGCCGATGCCCGGCCAGGAGAACACCGTTTCAGTAATGACAGCGCCTGCCAGCAAGGCGCCCAGCTGCAGTCCCAGCAGGGTCACGACGGGCAGCATCGCATTCATCAATGCGTGTCTCCAGATGACACTGCTCTCTTTGAGGCCTTTTGCCCTGGCGGTGCGGATGTAATCTTCATTGAGCACCTCCAGCAGCGTACTGCGCACCATTCGCGCCAGCACGGCTGACAACGATGCGCCAAGCGTGATCGCCGGCAGGATCAGCGAGCCTGCCTGCTCACGGCCGCTCACCGGCGTCCATCCAAGCCATAGTGAAAACAGCAGGATCAGCATTGGTCCAAGCCAGAAGTTGGGAATCGATACGCCCAGCAGCGACATGGTCATGGCGCTGCTGTCCCAGGCGGTTCCCCGTCTCCTGGCCGCCATGACGCCAAGCGGAACTGCAATCGTCACCGCAATGAGAAAAGCGGCCAGCGCCAGCTCCAGGGTTGCTGGAAATCGCTCCGCCAGTAAAGCAGTGACTGACTGATTGCTGTGCAGAGATCTGCCAAGGTCCAGTGACAGCAGATTGATCAGATAGCTGCTGTATTGTTGAAGCAGCGGCTGATCGAGTCCCAACTGCAGGCGCAGTGCATTGCGGTCGGCGGGTCTTGCTGAATCACCCAGGATATATTCAACCGGATCACCGGGAATAAAATGAATCAGAAAGAAGACCAGGGTGATGACGCCAAGCAGGGTGATCAAAGCGGAGAGCAGGCGCGAAATCATTTTTCAACCACGAAAGGCACGAAAAAAGAGAATTAACCACAGATAAATACTGATACACACAGATATTGATGCAATTACTAATCTGTGTTCATCTGTGTGAATCTGTGGTGAAAAATATTTACCTCGTTCCCATGCTTTGCGTGGGAATGCATACCCACCGGGGACGGTGGGAACGAGAGGAAAGCGACAGCGCATCCCGCTATTGTCTGGTGCAATGCGCTGTCGCTTATTGCACCCTACGTTGCTGCCAACTGCCAGCTTTTTACAGAGATAGACGCTCTGCGACAAAATCTGCATCCTTGTCGCCACGGCCCGAGAGGTTGATCAGGATGGTCTGATCGGGAGACATATCCTTTGCGATATCCATTGCGTAGGCAACAGCATGGGCGCTCTCGAGGGCAGGGATAATCCCTTCGGTGCGTGACAGGGTCATGAAGGCATCAAGACAGGCTTTGTCGTCGACGGACTCATAACGGACACGTCCGAGATCTTTCAGATAACAGTGCTGCGGGCCGACACCAGGATAATCGAGACCCGACGCAATCGAGTAGACCGGAAGCGGCTCACCATTATCATCCTGCAGGTTGTAGCACTTGAAACCATGCAGGGCGCCCTTGCTGCCCAGCGTCAGTGTCGCCGCATTATCCGGGGTATCCAGGCCTTTGCCGGCCGGTTCGACACCAATCATCTCGACTGATTCATCAGGCAAAAATTCAGTGAATAGCCCGATAGCATTGGATCCGCCACCGACGCAGGCCATGACTATATCCGGCAGTTTTCCCTGCTCTTCAAGAAACTGGGCGCGCGCCTCTTTACCGACAATGCTCTGGAAATCACGCACCATGCGGGGGAAAGGGTGAGGCCCGACAACAGAACCGATCGCATAGAAGTAGTTGACAGGATCCTTCAGGTACTCTTCAAAAGCACTGTCAACGGCATCTTTCAGGGTTTTTGTACCTCGTGTCACCGGAACCAGTTTGCAGCCAAGAATCTTCATCTTGGTGACATTGGGGTGCTCCTTCTCGATATCGATTTCACCCATGTGAATTTCACACTCGAGATCCATCAGCGCACAGGCCGTGGCCAGCGCCACACCATGCTGTCCGGCGCCGGTTTCCGCCAGCACCTTGGTTTTCCCCATATGCTTCGCCAGCAACGCCTCGCCAAGGCAGTGATTGATCTTGTGCGCACCGGTGTGGTTGAGATCTTCACGTTTGAAGAAGATGCGCGCACCGCCAACCTGTTTACTCAATTTTTTTGCGTAATAGATCGGACTGGGACGCCCCACATAGTGTTTATTCAGATCAGCCAACTCATCCTGAAATGCGCTTGTGTGGCGAATTTCATCGTAGGCATCATTGATGTCATTCATGATCTGTATCAGTTCCGGAGGGATTATCTGCCCTCCATATTCGCCAAAATAGCCGTTTTCATCAGGCATCAGAGATGTTTCGATCATTGGGGATTCCTTCGGTTGTTTAGTTCAGATTGTTTTGTGAGGCGGGAGCACAGAGAATTGGCTACACCTGCGAGAGGGGAGAAAGTTGGCAGTAGGCAGTTTTGTAGGGCGGCATAAGCGACAGCGCATCCCGCCATTGTCTGACGACTGAAAACTGCCAACTGCAAACTTATTATCAAGCTACCAGCAGATGATTCTCACCGGTAATTTGGCGCAGCAGTGGAAACAGGTTTTCTGATTCATCCTGGATGCGATCCAGGACCAGTTCAAACATCTCATCCGTCTCTTTCGCAAACTGCTCATAATCATTGATTTTCAGCTCATGCCCGCGCTTTTTGCACCATTTCCTCAGATAGGATGCGAATACGCGTTTGATTTCCACCTGGCCGGACATGAATTTAGTCGCAGTATTCCTGACGCTCTGGTCCCTGTGTGTCAGCATTTGACGGTAGATATGCCTGTCCTCCAGTTTCAGGTGATCCTGTACATTTTCAACATACTGGAAAAACAGATCGCAGGTAACATCTGCATTACACAAACCGTGGTCAGACAGCAATTTGTTCAGTACATGGGACAGCTCTGTAATTCTGTCATTCTGTGAATTGAGATCATCATAAGTAATCATTTTCTCCACCATTCTCCTTAAATAAATTGATATGGCAAAATGCACGCGCATTCATAATCAGGAAGTTGACGCCATTGTATGATGGCGATAGATATATTCATTCTATTGAGATTAATCAATATTGCAATAAAGTTTTTTTTATAGTCATGCCGCATGTCATAAATATTAGATTCGAGGAATATTCGTGGTTAATGATATGGCAACAGCATCATAAGTGAATCTGTCGGATGAAGCTACGCAATCCCTATGGTTTCAGATAGAATCAGCG
>JADWMH010000004.1 GCA_015767355.1 Gammaproteobacteria bacterium | reverse complement strand
CATTGGGTCTTACGTAAAAACTTCAGTGATGACTTAATAGATGGATCACTCTTAAAGCAATTGATGTCGATTCTCTGAACCAGCCCATCCCAGCCATAACGATCCACCAAATTCGTTACAACCATCTCAAGTGTAACACCATGCAATGGATTATTCGGTTGATCTTTACTCATACTATAAATACACCGCTATTACTCTCAGTGTTTACGGCGCATAACGCCGCAAATCACCGGTGGCAAAAAGCAAAGCGACGAAGGAGCGGCGCTTTTTGACGTCCGAGTGCATTTGCCTTGTTAGAGCCTGCCTAGCCTGTATTGCGGGCGACGCCGATGATGAGCAACTGCCAGCACTTGAACATTTCCCAAAGACTCTCTAAACAATATTGTAACCGGAAACCTCTTCATTCGGATGCGCTTTAGGGAAATTCTGTGCGAATCGCTGTACGTTTCCCAGCCATGATGCAAATCCGACTGATGGCCTAAGTCGTTGTCCAAAAATAACTTCCCGATCCTGCTTGCCCTGTTGTCCGTCTTCTGCGTTCCAGCAAGAGTTACATAACGCTGCTATGCGCCCCTTGCTGCGCCTTGAATCCGAACAACTTTGCTGTGCGATTTCGGGAAGTTATTGTTGGACAACTCCTGATATGTATTAATTTGCAAGTAATTGTGCCAGAAGGTTTTTTTCTGGCGCAATTTTTGGCTAATACATCAGACTTCATGTATCAATCCACCATAATTACGCAGCAAATTAATTCATGGAGTCTAAATAATCACGCCACTCTATACGGCATCGGATATTATAGACCACAGCAATTACCTCTCTGAATCTACTACCCATGCTCACCTTTCCCGATATTGATCCGATTGCCTTCAGCCTCGGCCCACTTGCAGTCCACTGGTACGGAATCACGTACCTGGTTGCCTTCCTGCTTTTTCTGACTCTCGGCAAATATCGCGCCCGCAGCAGACCGCAATTTGGCTGGAAGGCCGACGAAATCGATGACCTGCTGCTCTATGGCGTGCTCGGTGTGGTGGCAGGCGGGCGCATCGGCTACATTCTCTTCTACGGGCTGGGTGATATTGCGCAGGATCCGCTGAGGATATTCCGTATCTGGGAAGGCGGCATGTCATTTCACGGCGGCATGCTCGGCGTTTTTGTGGCCTTGTGGCTCTATGGCAGGCGTACGCAGCGCACATTTTTCCAGGTCTCGGATTTTGTGGCCCCACTGATACCACCCGGACTCTTTGCCGGACGCATGGCAAACTTTATCAATGCCGAGTTGTGGGGAGGCCCGACTTCGCTGCCGGTCGGCATGCATGTCGCCTGCAACAAGGCTGGCGATCTATGCCAGAGGGTAGGAACCGGCGCCGACCAGTCCATGTCAGTACCTGTGCATCCCAGCCAACTCTACGAGGCCGGTCTGGAAGGCGTCGTGCTGTTTCTGATTCTGTGGTTCTATTCATCAAAGCAACGCCCCTTGATGGCCGTTTCCGGTCTCTTCCTGCTCGGCTATGGTCTGTTCCGCTTTGCCATCGAGTTTGTACGCATGCCGGATGCACATATTGGCTACCTGGCCGGCAGCTGGCTGACGACCGGGATGCTGCTGACGGCCCCCATGATTATCATCGGCATACTTTTTATGGCTCTCGCCTATCGCAACAGGGAAAAACAGCATGCAACAGTATCTTGATCTCTGTGCACGGATTATTCATGAAGGTGAGTGGATTGAAAACAGGCGCACCGGCAAGAGGTGCCTGACGGTCATCAATGCGGATCTGGCATACAATGTGGCCGCTAACGAGTTCCCCCTGGTTACCACGCGAAAGAGCTACTGGAAATCAGCCATTGCGGAGTTGATCGGCTATCTGCGCGGCTACAGCAGCGCCGCAGATTTTCGTGCACTAGGCACAAAAACCTGGGACGCCAACGCAAATGAAAACAGGGAGTGGCTGAACAACCCTTATCGCAAGGGCGAAGACGACATGGGCCGCGTCTACGGTGTCCAGGGACGGAGTTGGCGAAAGCCCGATGGCGGCGTCATCGATCAACTTCGCAAGATAGTGGATGACCTCTCCAACAGGATCGATGATCGTGGAGAGATTCTCACTTTTTACAATCCGGGTGAATTTCATATGGGTTGCCTGAGGCCCTGCATGCACACCCACACCTTCTCTCTGGTCGAAAATCGTCTCTATTTGACTTCCTCTCAACGCTCCTGTGATGTGCCGCTTGGCCAAAATTTTAACCAGATACAAGTGTTTACCCTTCTCAAATTGATGGCGCAAATTACCGGCAAACAACCTGCAGCGGCTTACCACAAGATCGTCAATGCCCACATCTACGAAGACCAGCTGGAGTTGATGCGAGACGTACAGCTCAAACGCACACCCTATGCGCCGCCCCAGCTGCATATTAATCCAGAGATAAAAACACTCGAGGATATTGAAACCTGGGTAACGATGGATGATTTCGAGGTCAACGGCTACAGACACCACGAGCCGATCAAGTATCCATTCTCGGTATAGAAACAATACCTGGCGAGACCATGTCTCAGACTGACGTGGCTTGAAAGAAAACATTTTCTCTCGCAAAGACGCCAAGAAAAACCTTTGCGGTCTTGGCTTTCTTAGCGAGATACATCTTTAAAAATTGACTCATTTGTAAAGATGTAGGCCACCCAAGGATTACAAAGCTGAGAATCCCCAGACATCTGCTGTTATGAAATACATACCAAAGATCATCGACACCCACTGCCACCTCGATGTTGATACCTTCAACTCGGATCGTGATGAGGTGTTGCACCACGCCCGCAGTGCTGGGGTCATCGCACAGATCATTCCAGCCATCGAGGCTTCAGGCTGGCAGCGGCTGCTGGAGCTATGCATCAAGCACCAGGATCTCTACCCTGCTCTCGGACTGCATCCTGTTTTTCTGCAACAGCATACGCAGGCGGATCTCGACAAGCTTGCTGCAGTGATACAAACCGCCAGGCCGGTTGCTATCGGCGAGATCGGACTCGACTTTGCCATCAAGTCACTCAATCGCGATAGACAGCAGCAGCTGTTCGAAGCGCAGCTTGTGATTGCAAAAGCCGCGCAACTGCCGGTCATCATTCATGCCCGCAAGTCACACGATGAAGTGATCAAACTGCTGAGAAAACATCACATCTCTGCTGGAAGCATTCACGCCTTCAGCGGTTCCCTGCAGCAGGGAATGCACTATTATGAGATGGGATTCAAACTGGGATTCGGCGGCATGCTGACATTCGAGCGATCCAGGAAGCTGCGCCAGCTGGCGCATGAACTGCCAGCCGAAGCACTGCTGCTTGAGACCGACGCCCCAGACATGACCGTTGCATCACACCGCGGAGAGAGAAACTCGCCGCAATACCTGCCGCAGGTGCTTGCCGCACTGGCCGGCGCAAGAGATGAGTCCATCGAAGAGGTTGCGCGCTACACAACAAATAATGCCCGTGCTATATTCCATCTTCAGGAAAAGCCGTAGTCTGCTATCAGCGCATCATGCTCAATAATCAGGAATCAGCTCCATAAAGCAACTTCACACCAGTTATCGAAGGATAAAATAGATGTACCAGACAAACAAACAACGATTCGTCCTAATAATCCTGCTCTTCAGTGCATTGGCACTGGCTTCCTGTGTCTCCACGCACCACCCGGGCGGGTTATCCAACAAATGGCGCATCGAAGTCAGCGAAGGCGCTAAATCCGATGGCATCATGTTGTTTCGTGTGACCCCTAACGATCAACCCGCCATCGATGTTCGCGTACACATCAATGATGGTCTGCGTGAAAATATGGTGGCAAAAGCGATCAAGAATGCATTTCGCGAGCAACTTCCCAAGGGCTACCACGTAGAACGGGATGATGGTGAAGATGTGCTGGTGAAGCGACGCTGGGGCACCCCCCGGTTTGGACTGGACCTGGTTTCAAGTGACGTGAAAGCTGTGCGCATCGATCTGGAGAAGGAGTGATCCTCGGATCTGTCCATTGTTCCACGTAATGCCTCGATAACTCCGGACATTTCGCGGTCAGATGACCGCTCCCACAACAATTGCTGAGTAGAATCGTGGGAGTGCTCTTCCGACCGCCATGGATGGCGGAAGTGCCGGCAATGCAGGAGCATTTACCGGCTGACCACGATGGACAAGCCCAGCCACTCTATCTACGTTCGAAGAAGAGACCCTCTGCGTTGCTGTCGACGTAAATGGTGCTTCCCGGAGGAAACTCGCCGGAGAGGATCGCCTGGGCGAGCGGGTTCTCCATCTGCTGGCGGATAGCACGCTTCAGCGGCCTTGCTCCGTAAACAGAATCAAATCCGGCATCACCAAGATGATCCAGCGCTGCGGTGGTGAGTTCGAGCCCGATCTCGCGCTCTGCAAGACGCTTGTGCAGATGACCGATCTGGATCTCTGCAATGGCGCGGATCTCTTCGCGTCCCAGCGGATGGAACACCACGATCTCGTCGAGGCGGTTGATGAACTCCGGACGGAAATGACCGCCGACGATCTCCATCACCGCTGACTTCATCTCTGCATAGCCCTGCTCCGCCATATTCTGGATCACGTCCGAACCGAGGTTGGAGGTCATGACGATCACGGTATTGCGGAAATCAACGGTGCGCCCCTGCCCGTCGGTCAAACGGCCATCGTCCAGCACTTGCAGCAGCACGTTGAAGACATCAGGATGCGCCTTCTCCACCTCATCGAGCAGGATCACCGAGTAGGGACGGCGTCTCACCAGTTCGGTCAGGTAGCCGCCCTCTTCATAGCCGACGTAGCCCGGAGGCGCTCCAATCAGGCGCGCCACGGAGTGTTTCTCCATGAACTCTGACATATCGATGCGCACCATCGCCTCTTCGGTATCGAACAGGAACTCCGCCAGAGCCTTGCTCAACTCAGTCTTGCCGACGCCTGTCGGACCGAGGAACAGGAAGGAGCCGTTGGGACTGTCCGGATCGGAGAGCCCGGCGCGCGAACGCCGGATGGCGTCGGAGACGGCAACAACCGCCTCCTGCTGGCCGATGACGCGTTTGCCAAGCTCCTGCTCCATCTTCAGCAGCTTGTCGACCTCTCCCTCGAGCATCTTGGCGACCGGAATGCCTGTCCAGCGGGCAACGACCTCGGCAATCTCCTCCTCGGTCACTTTGTTGCGCAGCAGCTGGGTCTCCTGCGTCTCAGCCTCGTCCGCCTGCTGCAGCTGGCGCTCCAGCTCGGGGATGCGCCCGTATTGCAACTCTGACATACGCTGCAGATTACCGGCGCGGCTGGCAGACTCCATCTCGATGCGCGCCTGGTCCATCTCCTCCCTGATGTGTGCGGCTCCCTGCACGGCCGCCTTCTCGGACTTCCAAATTTCATCAAGGTCGGAGTATTCCTTCTCCAGCTTTTCAATCTCCTCTTCAAGATCTTGCAGGCGCTTCTTTGAAGCTTCGTCAGTCTCCTTCTTCAATGCTTCACGCTCGATCTTGAACTGGATCAAGCGGCGCTCGAGACGATCCATCTCCTCCGGCTTGGAATCGATCTCCATGCGGATGCGTGATGCCGCCTCGTCAATCAGGTCGATCGCCTTGTCCGGCAGCTGCCGATCCATAATGTAACGCGTCGACAGCGTTGCCGCCGCAACAATGGCAGGGTCGGTGATATCGACTCCGTGGTGCACTTCATAGCGCTCCTTGAGGCCACGCAAAATAGCCACCGTATCCTCGACGCTCGGCTCTTCCACCAGCACCTTCTGGAAACGGCGCTCCAGAGCAGCATCCTTCTCGATATACTTGCGGTACTCATCCAGCGTGGTGGCGCCGATGCAGTGCAGTTCGCCGCGCGACAGCGCCGGTTTGAGCATGTTGCCTGCATCCATAGCGCCCTCTGCCTTGCCGGCGCCGACCATGGTGTGAATCTCGTCGATAAAGAGAATGATGTTGCCCTCGGATTTAGCCATATCGTTGAGCAGCGCCTTGAGGCGCTCTTCAAACTCACCGCGAAATTTCGCGCCCGCCAGTAGACCGGCAAGATCCAGCGACAACAGCCGCTTGCCCTTGACGCCTTCAGGTACTTCGCCATTGACGATGCGCTGCGCCAGTCCCTCGACGATGGCGGTCTTGCCGACGCCAGGCTCGCCAATCAGCACCGGATTGTTCTTGGTGCGGCGCTGCAGCACCTGGATGGAGCGGCGGATCTCCTCATCGCGACCGATCACGGGATCGAGCTTGCCCTGTTCGGCACGCTCGGTCAGGTCGATGGTGTATTTTTCCAGCGCCTGGCGCTGGTCTTCAGCATTGGGATCATCCACGGATTCGCCTCCTCTCATCTGTTCAATGGCGCGCTCCAGGTTGCCTTTGGATGCATCCGCCTTGCGCAGCAGTTTTCCAACCTCGCCCTTGTCATCGAGTGCAGCCAGCAGAAACAGTTCGCTTGAGATGTAGCTGTCCTTGCGCTGCTGCGCCAGCTTGTCGGTCTGATTGAGCATGCGCCCGAGTTCGTTGGAGACGCTGACATCACCGCCGCTCCCCTGCACCGAGGGCATCCTGTCGAGGATCTCTCCAAGGCTGGAGCGCAGCAGGTTGACGTTGACACTCGCCTGGGTCAACAGGTGACGCGCTGTGCCGCCCTCCTGGTCGAGCAGCGCCACCAGCAGGTGCGCAGGCTCGATAAACTGGTGATCACGCCCAACAGCCAGGCTCTGCGCATCGGCAAGCGCCATCTGGAATTTACTTGTTAATTTATCCATTCGCATCGTTATTCACACTATTTAATAAACTTCAACTCTAAGAGATATGGGGGAGTACCTGACAGTTTCAAGGGAAATACAATCAGAGCCATTGTGAAACATCCATACGGTGCAATTAGCAATTCTCAATGCACTAATAGATTGTCGACATTTTAAAAGACTTTTACCACGAAGCTCACGAAGACCACGAAGAATCAACTGGATACAAAATAACTTCGTAACATCTCAATAACACCGTGCATTGAATACATTTTGTTAAAACAGATGTCATTGCGAGGAGCTGAAAGCGACGCGGCAATCCGGTTTGGAGATTGCCGCAGTCGCTTAGGCTCCCTCGCAATGACGGTATTTACACGGACTTTTTGAGAACTTACATAACTTCGTGCTCTTCGTGTCCTTCGTGGTGAGTATCTCTTTATAATTTGAATTGCTGCATCTCATTAAACCAGATCATAGTCGCCATACGGCCTGTCTCGCCGTCGCGGCGGTAGGAGTAGAAGCACTCTGCGTCACTATAGGTGCAGTAGTTGCCGCCATAGATTGCTGTAATCCCGGCCTTGCGCAGCCGCAAACGAGCCAGCTGATAGATATCAGCCAGCCAGTGTCCCTCGCCATGCTCTACAAATGCAGACTCACATTCGCCGCTCCACTCTAAAAAAACTTCCCGTACATCAGCTCCTACCTCAAAAGAGGCCGCTCCGATGGCCGGACCAAGCCATGCCAGCAGTGTTTGCGGTGCTGTCGCAAACCGCTCGACGGTCTGCTCCAGCACCCCGCCGGCAAGCCCGCGCCAGCCGGCATGCGCAGCAGCCACCTCCCTGCCATCCGGATCAACGAACAATACCGGCAGGCAGTCTGCTGTAAGTACTGCACAGAGAGAGTTTGCTGTGTTGCTGTAGACGGCGTCTGCTTCGCATGAGTGTGATTCATACAGCTCTGCAGCATCGAGCACTGCACATCCATGCACCTGCGTCAGCCACTGCGGCTCATGCGGCAAACCGGCCAGATGCTGCAGGCGGCGGCGATTTTGAGCCACATGGCGGGGGTCGTCATTAACATGATCGCCAAGATTCAGGCTCTCCCAGGGAGGTTGGCTGACACCTCCCTGCCGGATCGTTGAAATCGCACGAACATTGGGTGCGGCTGGCCAATTCGGCTCAACCCATGGTTTTTTTATCATCTTGCAGTTCTGTCAGCAGTTGTTGCATGTCATCCGGAATCGCGCATTCCCACTCCATCCACTCTCCATGTTCGGGATGTTCAAACCCCAGCTTGAATGCGTGCAGCGCCTGACGCCTGAAATTGCGCAGGGCGTTTTTGAGCTCTTCACAGGAGCCTGCAGGGATCTTCAGACGCCCCCCGTAAAGAGGGTCGCCCACCACCGGATAGTTGATATGCGCCATGTGAACCCTGATCTGGTGGGTGCGGCCGGAGTGCAGTTTGACCTGTAACAGCGAGTGGGCGCGAAAACGCTGCAGCACCCGGTAGTCGGTGCGCGCAGGTTTTCCACTATGCACAACCGCCATACGCTTTCTCTGTACCGGATGCCTGCCGATGGGTTCATCGACACTGCCGCCGGAGATCATGACGCCATTGACGATAGTACGGTATTCACGATGTATCTCCCGCGCCTGCAGCAATTCCACCAGGCGTTTGTGCGCCTTCAAGCTGCGCGCAACCACCAGCAGCCCTGAAGTCTCTTTATCCAGCCGGTGTACGATGCCTGCACGCGGCAACTCCTGCAGAGAGAGATCATGATGCAGCAATCCATTCAGCATGGTGCCGTCAGGATTTCCGGCGGCAGGATGAACCACGAGTCCCGCAGGTTTGTTGATGATCAGCAGGTACTCATCCTCATAGCGGATGTCAAGATCGATGGGTTGAGAAACGGCCTCGACGAGCTGTTCATCTTCAATCCGCAAGCGAATTGTGTCACCGGCAGCCACCTTGTCCCTGGCCCGCAGCTGCTTGTGGTTTAGTGTTACCCTGCCCGCCTTGATCCATTTTTGCAGGCGGCTTCGCGAGTAATCACCGAACAATTCGGCCAGCGCCTGATCGAGACGTCTGCCTGACAATTCGGAGGTCACTTCCTCCTCCAACAACTGTTCATTCATGATGGCCCATCTTACCGCCAATTCCGGTATAATCGCTAAATTCAACCGAAATCATACTACAGGATTTAGTCAGCGATGGGGCGATCACTCCTTTATCTGCTATTCGTAGCTGCTCTGCTGGGCGGATGCTCTTCAACTGAAGAGAAAGACAATACCGCCAACTGGTCCGCAGAGCGTATGTATTCAGAAGCATCGGCGGCGCTCCGCGAAGGCAACTACGACAAGGCGATCAAGAATTATGAAAAGCTTGAAGCGCGCTACCCCTATGGACAGTATGCGGCGCAGTCACAGCTTGATATTGCATATGCCTATTCCCATTATGACGAACCGGATGCGGCAATCGATGCCCTGGATCGTTTTATCCGCCTGCATCCTGATCATCCCGAGGTTGCCTACGCCTACTACATGAAAGGGGTTGTCAATCTCGACCGCAACCTGGGATTGATGGATCGGTTTATACCAACAGATGCGTCACAGCGTGACCCTCTCTCTTACACACAGGCCTACAAGGACTTCAAGGAGGTTGTCGAACGTTTCCCGGATTCAAAATACGCCAAAGATGCACAGCAGCGCGCTATCTACCTCTTCAACAGCCTCGCGATGCACGAAATCCACATCGCAAATTTCTACATGGACCGCGGTGCATATCTGGCTGCAGTCAAACGCGCTGTTGGCGTTGTCGAGAATTACCAGCGCACCCCTGCTGCCGAAAAAGCACTGGTCATCATGGTTGACGCCTATACCAAACTGGGCCTCCCCGAGTTTGCCGAGGATGCCAAACGCGTACTGGTGCTGAACCGTGAACAGGGGAATTTTGGCAGTGACGCCTATGAGCAGGCCAACAAAACCATGCTTAGAAGATTCTGGGAGTATGTCGGGCTGGACGAGGATTAACAAATAACCCTGAGATTGCTTCGTTCCTCGCAATGACAATTCCCGTCATTGCGAGGGAGGCTAAGCGACCGCGGCAATCTACAACTGATGCAGCATATTCTTCATGCTGAAGCCCATCAACGGCTCATCGATATTCCGCGTCAACGCCATCACCTTGAAACGCTCCCCCATCTCGGATGGAAGAACCAGTCGCTTCAGGCCTCCGGTCTGCTGAAACCACGCTGCATTCTGATCTGCTGCGGCAGATTGCAGTAGTCGTTCGATACCACAGGCGAGCAAAAATCCAGCCTGGTTTGTATAGCCGGAGACGTTCAGATCCGCATCATCCGCCGCTTCCGCCACTGCAGTAAAATCGACATGGGCGGTAATATCCTGAAGCCCGGGGTAAAACAGCGCATCGCCATGCGCATGCTGGCGAAAGTGGCACAACAATGTTCCCTCGCTACGCTGCGGATGAAAATATTCACTGCGTGTATAGCCATAATCGATCAGCAGCACAGCCCCCTGCTCTAACACATCAGAGATTGCCGCAATCCACGGCTTCAGGCGCAAGTTGATCTCCGACTCACACGCTGACGGCAGATCGACTCCCAGTTTCGCAATCTCCTGCTGCAACACTGCAGAGGCAGGCCACCACTCTTTTTCCAGTTGGCCGGCTACGCAGGTGATCATCTGCTCCTGCATCATTTCACGATTGCCGGAACTGACTCGAAACCGATGCACAGGCATTGCATCCATCACCTCGTTGGCGACCACAACTCCACGCAAGCGCTGTTGAGGGAGTCTCTCCAGCCACTGCATCCTTTCTCCCAGATGGGGAATTTCCTCAGCAACAAGCTGCTGCTGACGCTGACGCAAATCAGGACTCAACTCCAGAATCAGATAACGCTCCGGCAGGGCATCCAGTGCTTCCAGCTCACGCAGCATATCGACTGCAAGCCTGCCGCTGCCGGCGCCAAACTCCAGCACATCTCCACCACCGCAGAGATCCAGAACCTGCTTCACCTGATAGGCAAGGGTGCGCGAGAAGAGCGCAGAGATCTCCGGCGCAGTCACAAAATCACCCTGAGGACCGAGCTTGCGCATCCCGGCGGTGTAATACCCCAATCCCGGCGCATAGAGCGCCATCTCCATGTAGCGGTCAAAGGGAATAGCGCCGCCTTGACGCCCGATCTCGTTACAGATCAGCTGCTCAAGCTGTTGTGAAAACGCCACCTCTTCAAGAGCAGGCTGTGGCAGCGACAAAGATTGCATGACGGATCAGTCTGATTAGGTTAGATTGAATGCAGTGTACCAATACGAGGCTGAAACAGCATGACAAATAAGAGTGTTCTGATTACCGGAGGTGCTGCACGCATCGGCGCCCGCATTGCGCGCAAGCTGCATCATGCCAATATGGATATCATCATCCACTACCGCCGCTCAGATCAACGCGCCAAAGCGCTGGCGGAGGAGTTGAATGCCGGGCGCGCTGATTCCGCCGCGACAGTACAGGGGGATCTGCTGGAGAAAGGGGTAATCGATAGAGTCATCAGGGAGGCCGCCGCCTTCAATAACCGGCTCGATGCACTCATTAACAACGCCTCGACGTTCTACCCGACGGCGATCGGCGAGGTGACGGAGAAACAGTGGAATGATCTCATCGGAACCAACATGAAAGCCCCCTTCTTCTTATCCCAGGCAGCAGATCCCTGGCTGAAAAAGTCCGCGGGCTGCATCGTCAATCTTGTCGACATTCATGCCCTGCGCCCCAAAAAAGGCTACCTGGTCTACTCCATCGCCAAGGCCGCCAACGCCATGCTAGTGAAGAGCCTGGCGCTGGAGTTGGGGCCTGAAGTCCGCGTCAATGGCGTCGCACCCGGCGTCATTTTGTGGCCGGAGCATGACATCAGCGGTGCAGAAAAGGAGGAGGTGTTGTCACGCATCGCCCTGCAGCGCCCCGGCGATCCTGACGATATCGCCGATACAGTCGCCTTCCTGGTAACCGGCCCGGACTATATCACCGGGCAGATTATCGCAGTCGATGGCGGACGCACGGTCCAGCAATAGAGGATCAAAAGAAAAAATCAAAGGCATCAACCACGAAAGGCACTAAAAACACGAAAAGGGAAAAGAATAATTTTCGTGTAGTTCGTGCTTTTCGTGGTTAAAAAAGGAATTTTATTATGATCCATGGAAGAAACAAGAAGATAATCTTCAAAAAAGAGTGTTATGTCATTCAAGGAGCCATTTTTGATGTTTATCGTGAAATGGGGGCAGGATTTCTTGAGTCTGTTTATCAGGAATGTCTGGAAATAGAGATGTCTAAACGGAAAATTCCTTTCATTTCACAACACAGCCTCAAATTATCCTATAAGGGTGAAGAGCTTTGTCAAATCTACAAGCCTGATTTTATCTGTTTTGGAAAAATCATCGTAGAACTAAAAACTGTCAAGAGAATCACAGCAGGTCATGAAGCCCAGATTCTCAATTTTTTGAAGGCAACTGGAATTAAACTGGGCCTACTCATCAATTTCTGGGGTTACCCCAAAGTCGATATTAAGCGGTTTGTCCTGTAGATTTTTTTCGTGTGTTTCGTGCCTTTCGTGGTCAAATCTCTTCCGCATCAACGCGGAAACCACAGGATCAGGATGATGCAGAGCACGATCGTTGCGACAAAAAAGAGAATAAATTTCTTTTGGGCCGCCGTCATTTTCTGGCTTTGCGGGAATGGCGAGGGAGAGCCGCACCAGGGACACGAAGCTTGATCCTCCCGCACCAGCTTGCCGCAGTGATTGCATGCTTTTTCATTCATCGCCATAAATAATCAGGACTCTTTTTTGGTTTTTCCGCCGGGAGGGGTAAATGCGATCACCTCTGCCGCCGGTTTTTCATCGGTAAAGTAGGGCTTCTCCATCTGCACGCCCGCATCATCCGCCAGCTCCCGTTCGCGTAGAGAGATCAATCCCAGACACTCCCGTATTTGCTGGATGGTTGGATCCGACAGCGGGTGTTTCATGCTTCTGTGGTCCGGGGTCGTATCCTTGATGATATTGGCAAGCACCTTGCGCATCACCAGCAATATCTGCCGCTCTTTTTTGGATATTTCACTCATTCTCTGTTACTCAAATTTTCTATGTGTCACAGCATACCCTGCTGTCAGCCACAAAAAAAGCCCGGAAGAGTCCGGGCTTTCATTTGCATGCGTAAGCGATCACCCCTTGAGGCGATTGATGCCCAGCATCTTGAGGACGTATTTCTCGTAGATGGGTTCGGAACTCCCCTTTTTCATCTTGCGGATGAAATATTTCTCAAAGGCAATCTTCGCCATGTGCACCCACTTGCCCTTCTTGAACCAGGCGACATTACGCGGAGGAATCTGCGGCAGGGCCACAAATGCAGCACCTGTATCGCCGAAATCGGCCAGGCAGATTGCATTCCAGGTACCGACTTTTTCAGGCTCTTCTCCCTTCAGGGAGTGCGCGATGTTGTGTACGATCGCGGTTACCATCGATTCGATCATATAACCTGTTTTCGGCGCACCCGTTGCAACGGGTGTTGCCTCGACCGGTGGAATAGCGATGCACACACCTGCAGAGTAGATATTCGGGTGCTTCGGATTGCGCTGATAATCATCCACCATGACAAATCCACGCGGGTTGCACAAGCCGTCGACATTTGACACAGCATCGACGCCCTTGAATGCCGGCAGCATCATTGCGAAATCAAAATCGACCTCGTGTGATTTGGCAACTTCACCATTTTCGTCCATCTGATCGATGAACATCTTGCCCTCTTCCACCTTGTGGGTCTTGGCATTGGTTATCCACTTCATGTGGTGGTTGCGCATTTCTGACTCGAGCATGCCCTTGGAGTCGCCAACACCGCCCAGGCCCAGATGGCCGATATAGGGCTCCGAGGTAACGAAGGTCATGTGATATTTATCACGCATCTTGCGCTTGCGCAGATCGGTATCGACGATGAAGGCAAACTCATAGGCCGGTCCGAAGCAGCTTGCAAATGGAACTGCGCCGACAACGATGTGGCCGCTGCCCTTCTCCAGCAACTTCTGGTAGGCGCCCCATGCGGTTTCTGCATGATCGACGCTGCAGATTGACTGTGTGTGTCCGCCATCAGGGCCGGATCCTTCGACCTCTTCAAATGCCAGGCGGGGACCGGTGGCGATCACCAGGTAGTCATAACTGATGCTGTCGCCGTTATCCAGTGTCAGTGTATTGGCATCGGCATCGATATTGTCACAGCGCTGGCCGATAAAATCGATCCCCTTGCGCTGCAGGTAGGGCTTGATGTCAAAAGTGATATCACTGCGGTCACGCCAGCCGACAGCCAGCCATGGATTGGAGGGGACGAACTGAAAATAATCACGTTCATTGATAACCGTTATTTTATGCTCGGCGCCAAGCTTGGCACGCAATTCATAAGCCGCCGGCATGCCGCCGGTACCAGCCCCCAATACTACAATATGCGCCATTGAAACCCTCCAATTTAGATTAAGCTCAGGCAGTTGAATTTTTGCTTCAGGCGGTTTGATAAGCCTGTATGCATTTAATCGACGCAAGATACTCCGTTAAATGACAAAAATCAATGTAAATTCAATGCGTTAGAATAGAAACATATTATTATTTTCTAATTTCGCCTCCTCTACGAGTTCTATGCGGGATGAAATACAAATGAACCACAGATGAAGACGGATATTGTTCTGCTTCCATGCAGACCTGGCGCACATACACGGCTGATGCGCTTCGCAAGCTCAGCAACATCCTATATAGACTCGAGCAATGCACGGATTTATTGAACGGTTTCTACGAAGGATTTTAAAGCATTGAATACCTGGATCTCTCCTGCGTCGAGATGACCAGCAGGAAACTGAAGGAATCTGTTTTTCATCTCTCAATCTGTGTTTATCTGTGTGCATCTGTGGTAAATATTTTCATTCAGGCCGACGGCCAAAAATCGCCTTTAATCCATCCTCAAGGGTCGGGTAGCGCAACTCTGCACCCAGCAGATCCACCATTTTACGGTTGGAGATGCGGCGCGATTCACGCAGATAGCTCATCATCCCGGCGCTCAGCTCACTCTCCGCCTGACGTATATCGATTTCAGGCGGCGCAGGCAACCCCGCATAGCGCGCAACAGTAATAAAATAGTCGCTCATGGTTCCCGGATGCCCGTCGGTGACATTGTAAATCTCACCACTGCCCCCCTTCTCCAGCAAACCGAGGGTAATCTCCGCAAGATCATCCTCGTGAATACGGTTGGTAAATGGCGCCTGGTTGGCGAGCAACACGGGCTGCCGCTCTTTGATGCGCTGCAGCGGCAAGCGCTGAGCGCCATAGATCCCCGCAACACGCATGATCACATAATGCCAGCCATGTTGTGTAGCCGCATTAATCAGTTGCTGCTCTGCGTGCAGACGCCGCCTGGTGCGATCAACCCGGGGCGCCACTGGCCGGGACTCATCCACCCACTCGCCGTTGCAGTTGCCATATACCCCTGTGGTGCTGAGATAGAGAAATCTCTCCGGGCTGCCAGTTATTGCATTCAGCAGGTGTTTCATTCGCATCTCATGCGTTCCTGTGCGGGGAGGCGGCGCCAGATAGACAACCCTGACGCCGTCGACATCCAGCGTCTCGATCTCATCATCCAGATCAGCCTGAATGACATCGATTTTCAGGTTTTGCAGTTCAGAGCGGCTCTGCGTGGTGCGCACCAGCGCACTGACACTCTCACCCCTGCGTTGCGCGATATGTGCAATTCGACGGCCGATATCACCGCATCCAATGATTAACATCTTTCTCATGGAGGTTTTAATAATGTATAAAATGCGGGACAATCTCGCAGTTTCTTATAAGATATGCAAGTGTATGAGTAATTATCAGGTCAAAGTCCAACCCCTGGGAAAGGTATTTTCCGTTCAACAGGACGAAACCGTACTGGATGCAGCATTACGACAGAATATCGGTTTAACCTATGGCTGCCGCAGTGGAAACTGCGGCTCCTGTGAAGTGACCCTGCTCGAAGGTCAGGTCAACTATGCGGATGACGAAACTCCTTCGGGGCTGGCTGACCCGGACTATAATTGCCTCCCCTGCCAGGCAGTTGCCGCCAGCGACCTGGTGATCGAAGTCGAGCTTGTCGAACAGGCCGTTGAAATCCAGCCGCATACCATGCCATGCAAAGTGCAGAGTCATGAACAACTCTCTCATGATGTCATGCGCCTGATGTTAAAGCTGCCGGAGAATCAACGTCTGCAGTTTCTGGCGGGGCAGTACCTTGATTTCATACTGCCAGGAGGAGAGCATCGCGCCTTCTCCATCGCCAATGCGCCGCATGATGACGAGTTGATCGAACTGCATATTCGCCATGTAGACGGCGGTAAATTTACTGATTTTGTGTTTGACTCCATGCAGGATAAAAGCGTACTGCGCATCGAAGCGCCGCTCGGCACATTCACCCTGCGCGAAGATTCAAGCCGTCCGATTTTGATGATCGGCGGCGGCACCGGTTTCGCGCCGTTAAAAAGCATGATCGAGCACGCTATCTATGTTGGCGTCAGCCGTCCCATTACTCTCTACTGGGGGGTGCGCGCCGAACGCGATCTCTATCTTCCTGATCTGCCCCAGCAGTGGTCGCAGCAGCATGACAACTTCTCGTTTACCCCGGTGCTTTCAGAGCCTGACGCCCCTTGGCAGGGCCGCAGCGGCTTTGTGCATGAAGCAGTAATGCAGGATATTGCGAATATCAGCGACTATGATGTTTACATGACCGGACCCCCGGTCATGGTAAACGCCGCCGCCGCAGCTTTTGAAGAGACCGGGCTCAGTCGCGAACAGATGTTTTCCGACTCTTTTGAATATGGCGCCCAAAATGACAAATAGCAGCCCAAACAGCATGACAAACTTCAGGGGAACCACCATTCTCTCCGTGCGCCGCAATGGCCACGTCGTCATCGGCGGCGATGGCCAGGTGACGCTTGGCCAGACAGTCATGAAGGGCAATGCACGCAAAGTCCGCAGGCTCTACAAAAACCAGGTGCTGGCCGGGTTTGCAGGCGCCACCGCTGACGCATTCACACTGTTTGAACGTTTCGAAGGCAAACTGGAAAAACACAGCGGCCACCTGGTTCGTGCTGCTGTGGAGATGGCCAAGGACTGGCGCACCGATCGCATGTTGAGGCGCCTGGAAGCACTGTTATGCATCGCCGACAGGCAGGCATCGCTGATCATCTCGGGTACCGGTGACGTCATCGAGCCGGAAAACAGCCTCATGGCAATTGGCTCCGGCGGCGCCTATGCCCAGGCTGCTGCTGCCGCACTACTGGAGAACAGCGATCTCTCTGCCAGAGAGATCGTCGAGAAAGGCCTGCATATTGCCGCCGACATTTGTGTTTATACCAACCACAATCTTGTCATCGAAGAACTTGAAACGGAAGATTGATGTCTGAAATCACCCCTAAAGAGATCGTCAAAGAGCTCGACAAACATATTATTGCGCAGCAGGATGCAAAAAGAGCTGTCGCAATTGCCCTGCGCAACCGCTGGCGGCGTATGCAGGTTGACGATACTCTGCGCAACGAAATTACCCCCAAGAACATCCTCATGATCGGCCCCACCGGTGTCGGAAAAACCGAGATCGCACGCCGCCTGGCAACGCTCGCAAATGCGCCTTTCATCAAGGTTGAAGCCACAAAATTCACCGAGGTTGGCTATGTCGGTCGCGAAGTTGACTCGATCATCCGCGATCTTGCTGATTCCGCTGTCAAAATGGTTCGCATCGTCGAGATGGAGAATGTGCGTGACCAGGCGCATCTGGCCGCACAGGAGCGGGTGCTGGACGTACTGCTGCCAGGCCCGACAGCCGCAACCTGGGAGCAGGACAGCGAACCGCAGGAGCAGCAGGAGTCATCGACACGCACCAAATTCCGCGAAAAACTGCGCAACGGCGAACTCGATGAGAGGGAGATCGAAATCGAGGTCAGCGCACCCCAGGTCGGCGTTGAGATCATGGCGCCTCCGGGCATGGAGGAGATGACCAACCAGTTGCAAGATTTGTTCAAGAGCAATGCAGGCGGACGCACGCGTAAGCGCAAGTTGGCGGTCAGGGAGGCACTCAAACTCCTCGAAGATGAAGAGGCAGCAAAACGCATCAACGAAGAGGAACTCAAGCTCAACGCCATCGACAATGTCGAACAAAACGGAATCGTCTTTCTTGATGAGATCGACAAGGTGTGCGCCCGCAGCGGCGGCGCCCAGGGAGGCGCTGACGTCTCCCGTGAAGGTGTGCAGCGTGACCTGCTGCCGCTTGTAGAAGGAAGCACCATCTCGACCCGGCATGGCATGGTCAAAACCGACCATATCCTGTTTATTGCGTCAGGCGCATTCCACCTCAGCAAACCCTCCGATCTCATTCCCGAACTTCAGGGGCGCCTGCCGATTCGCGTTGAACTGCGCGCCCTCACAGCAAAAGATTTCATGCGTATCCTGACCGAACCGGATGCTTCTCTGACCGAGCAGTATCAGGCGTTGATGAAGACAGAGGGACTGGATTTGCACTTTGACGAGGATGGCATCAAGCGCATTGCGGAGATCGCCTGGCAGGTCAATGAACGCACCGAAAATATCGGCGCACGCCGCCTGCACACGGTTCTGGAACGTCTGCTCGAAGAGATCTCCTATGAAGCATCCGAGATGCAGGGTGAGCACATCACCATCGACGCAGAGTATGTCGATGCGCATCTGAACGAACTAGCCGATGATGAAGATCTGACGCGTTATATTCTTTAAGGGGTTTTCTTGGGGTTTTCTTGAATTACTCTTTCAGCTTAACCTTCAGCTCACCATCTTCCACACGAATATCATCAACGCCTGCGGCAAAGCTTTTCCAGAACCCCTGCTCATCACCGAACTCTCTGATCAGGTCAATATTTTTCAGGTCACCGAGCCAGGCATTTGGAATTGGCACACCCATGACAGTTACACCTTTTAGAACCACGCGCGGCCGGCCATCTCTGTAGGACATCTCCACACCGGTGGAGAGACGCAGTGTTTTACCGCCAAGTATCGGGAAGTCCCTGTCTACGGGAACAAGCAGCCTGACGCTAACCAGGTCTTGAGAAAGGTCAATCGCGAGTTTCTTTGCCATGTCGGTGTTGCTCGCGAGCAGAGCATTCAACTCTTTCTCGCTAAAGCTTAAATCACGCTCGCCACTCTCTTCGCTATATTTCCGTGGTATCAGACGACCCCCTGAATCAAAATCGCTTGGCTTGGTTGTCTGTTGTTGAGTTTTTGCAGATGTTGGCTCTGACTGATAGCCGAGCGCCGCGAGCTTGGTGTCCAGTTGCTGCTGCTCATTCTGATTTAATACAACTGGTTCAAAATCTTTTGCATAGATATATGTACGCACAGCCCAATAGGTGACTGCAGCAGTAAATACCATCGTTCCAAGTACAATCCATACAATATGAATACCCCGGAAACCAGCGGTTTTTTTGTGCTCTTCAATGCTTGTCATTTCTTTCATATCTATTGGCTCGGTTGCGGATCTCTTTTAATTTCAGGCGTTAAGAGATGAGGCAAAAATTAAAGCACCAGGATTCCGGTGCTGGCGAACTAGTTGTCACCGGGAAGCGCCAGCCGGGGAAGAAACTTCATCTCGGGGAATAGCGCCAGCTCATTATTACGCACAAATTGCTGCAGATTGTCTGACGTATCCGAAAGATGCACAGACGAAACATGGCCTTCCTGCTCAACTCTTCCGGCAAGTACATTATCCGCTATCGCCTTCTCGATAACAGATGGATCCATGAATGCGAGCCCCAACCCCTTTTCTGAAATCTCATATTTCATGAAAACGTATTCACTGATCCCATCCTGGGGAGGAACAAATTTGAGGTTCAGATAGCTGCTTCCGCCAAGCCGCGAAGTATAACCCTGCATTTGTGTGACACTGATTTTTCCACTGCTGTTGAGTTCGATCATCATCATCTGCAGCAGTCCGGAATCTTTCTCCTGGCCAAAGTGGAGATAACCGTTCTCCTGTTCATCTTTCCAGAACCAGGTGCCATACACAGATGCATCCATGGCGCCCTTGTCAAACTCGGTAAGCGGATTTTTAGAGTCAGGAACACAGGCGGCCATGAAGATGGTCAGCATCAGCAGGAATGCCCTTGTTGCACAATGCATGTCTAGCGAGACTAAGTCTCAGACTGATTAAGCATGAAAAAATCCTTGTTTCTCGCCAAGACGTAAAGACTGCAAAGGGGTTTCCTTAGCGAGCTTAGCGCCTTTGCGAGAGTCATTTTTATTTAAAATTTGACTCATTTTGTAAAGATGTTGTCTACTCAAGGATTACTTGAAACAGCGATCAGCGGACCAGCGCCTGCTCAACCTCACATCGCTTCTCCTCGCCAAGCAGTTGTGCAATCAATGCCAGGGCAAACTCCATTGCTGTCCCCGGCCCGCGCGAGGTAACGACCTTGCCATCGATCACGACTGCATCCCGGCTGATTTCCGTTGCCGGCAACTCCATGCTGTCGAGAACACCGGGATAGCCGGTCGCAGTTCTACCATTGAGCAGTCCGGCATGCGCCAGCACTTTGGGAGCGGCGCAGATTGCAGCAGTATACCTGCCCTCTTCCGACATTTTTATTAACAAAGCATGAATGCGCCTGTCTGCATCCAGATGGTCCGCTCCAGGCAATCCGCCGGGGAGAACCAGCATGTCGAACTCCTGCTCCATCGCAGCATCGAGTTGCACATCAGGAACCAGGCGTACTCCACGACTTGCAGTAACCACCTGATCATCCAGTCCCGCAGTAATCACCTCGACTCCGGCTCGACGCATCAAATCAATAATGGTAACCGCTTCAAGCTCTTCACATCCCTGCGCCAGGGGAATCAAAACTCTTTTCATTTCTGCTCTACACTTTGCTCTACATCTTTTTGCAACTTCTCATCCTGCTGTTTTGTTTCAGCTGAACCGTGAAGAAATATGGACATTCCTTTGAGCAGATTCAACGCTTCACTCAGCGCATAATCCTCTGATATCAGAACTTTTTCCTGAGACTCCTGTTTCCCGTCTAATTTATCGTCCGGACTCTGTGCATCCTCACCATCTGCTTTCGAATTGTCGTCGCCATCACTATCGCTACTCTCAGTACTCTCCTGTTCCTTGCCCTTGTCCGTATCCCGGTCCTGCTGTTTATCATCGCCTGATTGCGGATCTTTAGCAGTTTCGCCCTCACTCTCTTCGGGCTTTACATGCTGCTCCTTTTCGCCATCTCCATTTTCAAGATGCCCTGTGAGATCCTTCTCCTTGATTGAGTGAGCACTGATTTTTTTACTCAGTTCGATTGATACCGGGGCCAGCTCAATATCCGGCTTGATCCCTTCAGCCTGAATGGAGCGTCCCAGCGGCGTGTAGTAGCGGGCTGTGGTGAGCTTGATCGCGGCGCCATCCATGACAGGCACCACTGTTTGCACGGAGCCCTTGCCAAATGTCTGCTGCCCGATAAGGACTGCGCGCCGGTGGTCTTGAAGAGCTCCTGCAACGATCTCTGACGCTGAAGCAGATCCTTCATTGACCAGCACCACGATAGGCGCCCCATTGAGAATATCATTCGCGGTGGCGCTGTATGTTATCTTTGAATCAGCTGTTCTTCCTTCGGTATAAACAATCAGGCCATGATCCAGAAAAGCATCGCTGACTGCGACTGCCGCTGTCAATACGCCTCCAGGGTTGTTGCGTAAATCCAGTATCAGTCCCTGCAGTGATCCATCCGCCTGCTGTTGCAACTTTTCGATTTTTTCAAGCAAATTTCTGGCGGTTGCAATTTGAAAGTTGGAGATCCGGATGTAACCGAACTTCTCCTCCAGAAGACGGGATTTTACGCTCACGACATGAATGATATCCCGCACCACCCTGATTTCCAGGGGCTGTTCCTCTCCCTCGCGCAGTATCGTTATTAATAGTTCCGTGCCAGGTTTGCCGCGCATCAACTTGACCGCCTCACTGAGCGACATCCCCTTCACCGGCTTTTCATCCAGACGAATAATCAAATCACCCGCCTTGACTCCGGCCTTCTGCGCCGGGGTGTCATCCATCGGTGCAATAACCTTGATGAACCCATTCTCTGTTCCCACCTCGATGCCGAGGCCGCCAAACTCTCCATGCGTAGACTCCTTCAGATCCAGATAATCATCGCCCATGAGAAAGTCAGAATGAGGATCCAGCCCCTCCAGCATGCCGCGAATAGCATGTTCGATCAGCTCTTTATCATCAACGGATTCCACGTAGTTCTGCTTGATACGGCTATAGGCTTCAGCGAAGAGGCGCAGAGTCTCCAGCGGCGTACGCAGCTTTTTTTCCTCTTCGGTACTTTTCTCTTCAGTGCTCTTGCTACCATCTTCACCCTGCTCCTGCTCCCCGCTCTCCCCATCCTGTTGAGGCTTCTCAGGGAGGATCTCATCACGACTTTCATCCCTCTTCTGATTTCTATCCTGATCCCTATCCTGATCTTTGAGATGCTCCTTGATCTGATCCTCTAACGGCTCCTCGATCTCACCTCCTGCAGGCTCCCTGGCCACCGTCATGGAGGAGAATGTCACAAGCAGTGAGAGAAGAAATATAACTATATGTTTCATAATAAACAGACTCTGAGTTTAACCTACGTTTTTACCTTCAGCACGCACACACCAGCGCACTGGATCGAAGGCCTTCGCCCCTTTGCGAATCGCAAAATAGAGCGAGGCCTGCTGTTGTCCTCCGCTCTCACCCGAGAGCGTGATCACTTCACCTGCGCTGACATGCTCACCAACTGATTTCAGCAGGCTCTGATTGTAACCATACAGACTCATAAAGCCATCGCCATGATCAATAATCATGAGCAATCCATATCCACGCAGCCAGTCTGCAAACACCACTTTTCCTGGATAGACTGCATGCACCTGCGATCCCTTGCCGGCCCTGATCACCATCCCCGTGTGCCTGACATCGCCGATAATCAACTCCCCAAACTGCTGTACCAGTTTCCCTGTGAGCGGCCAGGGAAGTTTTCCCCGGCTGGATGAAAAAGGCTTTCGCTGCTCCAGCGACTCTGCACGAGAAGCGGTCTCATGATCTGTTTCCGCTGCGCCGGCATCTGCCGGCTGCTGAGTGGATCGCTGTGTCAACCGCTGCGTCAGCAGACCCAGCTGCAATGCGTCCTCCTTCACAATTTTCAGGCGCTCATCTGCTGTCCTGATTTTTTCACTCCAGCGGGTCAATGCCTGCTGGCGTGCATCACGCGTTTCACGCAGGGAGTTCAGCAATTGCGACTGCTCTGATTTCAACGCCTGCAAGTGCTGCTCTTCGGCGCGGATACTGCGCCCGGCTTCAAGCAACTGATGAAAAGTCTGCTGCACATCTCTGATAACTTGCGAACGCGCACGAATAAGGTAATTATAGTATGTTGCAATACGGCTGACTCTTGACGGATCATCCAGACTGAGCATCAATCTTAACTGCTGCTGCCGCCCCATCAGAAAACTCGATCGCACCTGCTGATTAAGTAACTTTCGCTGTGTGGCCAGACGCTCTTCAATTGGCTGCAGATCCGTCATCAGCGCCTTTAGACGCTTTACCACCTTTACGGTTTTGATTTCCGTTTTATGCAATTTCGCAGTTAGTTTGCTGACTTTCACCTCAATCCTGGCAAGCTCCCGGCTCTCCCTGTCCCTGGCTTTATGCGCCGTCTGCAACTCCGCTGTCAGCTCTCCCATCTCTTGGCGCAGGCGCTCTCTCTTCTCGGCATCACTTTCGGCGAATAGCAGGTACAGGGAGACGGCAACCACCAGCAGCATCGCTGCTGCAAGCGTGATGCCGAACTTGCCCCGCATCTCAGGCAACAGACTCATCGTCACACTGATCGATGAGCAGTGATCTGCCTGTCATTTCAGAGGGTTGTTCGACTCCCATGATATGCAACATGGTTGGCGCCAGATCACTCAATGCGCCATTATGCAAAAAGCATTTTTGCTGATTTCCTACATAGATCAGCGGCACGGGATTGGTCGTATGCGCAGTAAAAGCCTGGCCGGATTCACGATTAAGCATTTTTTCCGCATTACCGTGATCCGCCGTAATCAGGGCTTCACCGCCAACCCGATGCAGTGCGGAAACAACTCTCTCCAGGCATTCGTCAACCGCCTCAACAGCCTTGATTGCCGCATCCAGCTTGCCGGTATGACCAACCATGTCGGTATTGGCATAGTTGCAGATGATAACATCAAACTCTTTGCTTTCGATGGCGTCAACAAGTTCATCGGTCAGCTCAAAAGCACTCATCTCGGGTTTCAGATCATAGGTCTTGACCCGCGGAGAGGGAATCAGAATGCGCTCTTCACCTTCACTCGCCTGATCAGTGCCGCCATTAAAGAAAAAAGTCACATGTGCATACTTCTCTGTTTCGGCAATACGCAGCTGCCGAATTCCCAGATTGGAAAGATACTCTCCCAGGCCATTGGGCAGTCTCTCCGGGGGAAAGGCAACAGGCAGATGAAACGAATGTTTGTATTCGGTGAGGGTAACGAACGTCGATAGCTTCGGTTTCGACTCACGTTCAAACTCGTCAAAATCCTGTTCGATGAAGGGGCGTGTAATTTCACGCGCACGATCCGATCGATAATTCATCGAGATGATGACATCATCATCGTGCATCTCGACCGGCTCTCCATCCTGCTGCAGAATAACTGTTGCACGCACGAACTCATCACTCTCTTCCCTTGCGTACGCCATCTCAAGTGCGGTAAATGCATCGCTCGCCGTATGCGGCGCCCTGCCCAGGGTCATCATGTCATAGGCTTCCTTGACACGATCCCAGCGGCTGTCACGATCCATCGCATAAAAACGTCCAATAATGCCGGCCAGGCTGCCGCCGCCCAGCTCCCTGAAAACGTTGTTCATCTCTTCGAGCGATCTGTGAGCGCTCTTGGGCTGCGTATCCCTGCCGTCCAGAAACGCATGCACATAAACCTGTTGCGCGCCGCGCTCTACAGCAAGTTTGACTACCGCATGGATATGCGCTTCATGGCTGTGCACACCGCCATCGGAGAGCAGTCCGACGATATGCACCGCAGCATGCTTGGAAATCGCCGCATCAACGGCATCGGTGAGCGTATGGTTGCTAAAAAAAGAGCCGGAGCGAATTGCACGGCTAACGCGAGTAAACTCCTGATACACAACACGACCGGCGCCAATGTTGAGATGCCCGACCTCTGAATTCCCCATCTGCCCGGCAGGCAGACCCACTGCCGCACCGGAGGTTTTAATCGTGGTGTGCGGATACTCGCTGCTCAAACGATCCATCACAGGGGTGCGCGCCTGCGCGATCGCGTTATCCTCTTTATCATCACTCAGGCCCCAGCCATCAAGAATCAGTAATACGGCGGGTTTAGGTCGTGTTGTTCTCGTCAATTTCTCATTCCAGCGGAACTGCGCCCCAAGAAAACGTATCAGGAGAGTGGATAACCGTGAATAGAAGTAACGACAAGTTTATCATTATCCTCCCAAATTCCGGAAAGAGTTCTCAATGAAACGGTCAGGAAAAAACCGCTCATACCGCAATTTCCCGTTCGCCAGCTGAATTCCTGAATACCATAACCCACTAATATAGAGTAGACTGCATCTGAGTAGTCGCTTTATATAATAAAAAAAACATTCACTCGATAAGGCATCGCATACACTAGATGGAGTCGAAAACAAGCATGAATCAGATTCTTCAAACCGCCCCTGGAGTTACCCTCCTCTCTAACGAATCCGACATCGATCGTGCATCCCGCGCACTCAAGGCAATGTCTCATCCGCTGCGCCTGAAAATCCTCTGCGCCCTGGGAGAGCAGGAGGTCAGTGTTCAGGATATTGTTGAAATTGTCGGCACATCGCAAAGCAATATCTCCCAGCATCTGGCAATTCTGCGCGATAAGGATATACTCTCAACCCGAAAAGACGCCAATCGCGTCTATTACAAAATTGGCGATCCGCGTTTGCTGCAACTCATCAGTATGATGCGCTCCGTTTTCTGCACCACCCACGATTAATCAATTCACAAGAGTTTTCATGGAGCAACTGATCGAATTTTCGGGCAATCACCTGCTGCTGGTTATCGCCCTTTTCGCCATCCTCGGCATGCTGGCCTACCAAACGGCATCCGGCGGTGGAAAATTCAACATACTTCCGCAGATGGCGACCCGGATGATCAACCATGATGATGCTGTGGTAGTTGACATAC
>JADWMH010000046.1 GCA_015767355.1 Gammaproteobacteria bacterium | reverse complement strand
CTGCCGAGCGGGCGTGCGCAGTCAATCCTTCGCCGCGGGCCAATATGGATGCAGTCCGCCCGAGCCTGTCAGCACCCTGCGGCGATGCCATGATCAGGCTGGAGCGCTTCTGAAAGTCATAGACGCCCAGCGGTGATGAAAAGCGCGCCGTGCGGGATGTCGGCAGCACATGATTCGGTCCGGCGCAGTAGTCGCCCAGCGGCTCGGATGTGTAACGCCCCATAAAGATTGCTCCGGCATGGCGGATCTTCTTTGCCATGGCATGCGGATCTTCGACGGAGAGCTCCAGGTGTTCAGGCGC
This sequence comes from Gammaproteobacteria bacterium, assembly GCA_015767355.1. Taxonomy (GTDB): domain Bacteria; phylum Pseudomonadota; class Gammaproteobacteria; order Chromatiales; family Chromatiaceae; genus Sva-25. The sequence goes on along the minus strand of JADWMH010000046.1, from coordinate 11,294 downwards.
AATGAAATTCGACACCTCGACAGCCTCATCAAGATCCTTTACATGAATCAGGGCACCCCGTTCACGCAATGCGGCAGCGATGATCTCCCGCCTCTCCATTTGCGGCAGCAGTTTGTCGATACTGTCGGCCACGCTGTCGATAAAAGCAGCATCCTGGGTTAGCAGAATCGACTGTGCATCCTCATCATGCTCCGCCTGTGAGAAGAGATCCATGGCGATCCAGTCCGGATCGGTATCCCCGTCACAAATGACCAGGATTTCGGACGGGCCTGCCACCATATCGATGCCAACCTGGCCGAACACCGTGCGTTTGGCGGTAGCGACATAGATGTTCCCAGGGCCGACAATCTTGTCCACGGCAGGAACGCTTTCAGTCCCGTACGCCAGCGCCGCGACTGCCTGGGCGCCGCCAATCGCAAACACCCGGTCAACATTGGCAATATGCGCCGCCGCCAGCACCAGCTCATTGAGCTCACCCTGCGGAGTCGGAACCACCATGACCAGTTCAGGCACACCTGCGACCCTGGCGGGAATGGCGTTCATCAGCACCGACGAGGGATAGGCCGCCTTGCCGCCCGGCACATAGAGTCCCACCCTGTCCAGCGCAGTAATCCGCTGTCCCAGCATGGTGCCATCAGGCTCCTCATAGCTCCAATCCTGCTGTTTCTGGTGTTCTGCATAACTGCTGATGCGATCAGCAGCTGTCTGCAGCGCCTTGCGCTGATCCTCGTTGATCGCATTCCACGCCTGCTGCAGACGCTCAACAGAGATTTCCAGCTGTTGTGCCGATGCCGGAACCCAACCGTCAAAACGGCTGGTAAAATCGATCAGCGCCTGGTCGCCACGCTCCCTGATCCCGGCAATAATATCGTTGACGGTGTTGTTGACATCGCTGTTGGAGACGGACTCCCATGCAAGCAAAGCATCCAGCTGCTCCTGAAAATCCGCAGATCCTGAATCGAGACGGCGAATTTCAGCCATTGTTTTCTCCCACTGCTTCACTCAGTTGTTCCAGCAAGTTTTTGATAGTAGCGTGCTTCATTTTCCAGGACGCCTTGTTGACGATCAGGCGCGAACTGATATCTGCAATATGTTCCAATGGCGCCAGACCATTGGCTTTGAGGGTGTTGCCTGACTCCACCAGATCAACAATCACGTCTGCAAGTCCCGCCAGCGGCGCCAGCTCCATAGCGCCGTAGAGTTTAATAATCTCGACCTGTTGCCCGCGCTGCGCAAAAAAACGCTCGGTCGTGTGCACATATTTTGAGGCAATGCGCACATGATCGCCGTCATAGGTTGCATCAGGCTTGCCGGCCACCATCATGCGGCAGCGCGCAATCTTCAAATCCAGCGGCTCGTAGAGTCCCTCACTGCCATGCTCCATCAACACATCCTTGCCGGTAACGCCCACATCGGCAGCTCCCCACTGCACATAAGTGGGAACATCCGTGGCGCGTATCACCACCAGCTTGATATGTTCATGGTTGGTGTCCAGGATCAGCTTGCGGCTGGTCACGGGGTCATCCACCGGTTCGATGCCGGCATGCGCCAGCAGAGGCAGTGTATCCTTGTAGATACGCCCCTTGGAGAGAGCGATCGTCAGCGGCATTTCGCTCATGATCAACGTCCCTCGACCCGGCGGATGCGTGCGCCAAGTCCAGAGAGTTTCTCTTCGATATTCTGATAACCCCGATCGACATGATAGATACGATCGACCAGCGTATCGCGGTCAGCCACCAGTCCGGCAATGACCAGGCTCGCCGAAGCGCGCAGATCCGTCGCCATCACCGGTGCTCCCTTGAGCTCCTCCTGGCCGCTGCAGATCGCGGTATTGCCTTCAAGGCGAATATCCGCTCCCATGCGCTGCAGTTCGGGAATATGCATGAAGCGATTCTCAAAGACTGTTTCAGTCACCACGCCCACGCCCTCGGCCACCGCATTGAGCGCGCAAAACTGCGCCTGCATATCGGTAGGAAACGCCGGATAGGGATCGGTATGGATATCGACTGCCAGCGGACGCTTTCCGTGCATATCCAGCTCGATCCAGTCATCGCCAGTCTCTATAACGGCCCCTGCTTCAGTCAGTTTATGCAGCACAGCGTCCAGCGATGACGGATCTGTATCACGCGCGCGAATCTTGCCGCGCGTCACTGCAGCGGCAACCAGAAAAGTGCCTGTTTCGATACGATCAGGCATGACATTGTAGGTCGCGCCATGCAGTCTCTCCACACCTTCGATAACAATCGTATCTGTTCCGGCGCCTGAGATTTTTGCGCCCATGGCATTGAGAAAACCGGCAAGGTCGGCAACCTCGGGTTCACGCGCTGCATTCTCAATGATGGTCTCGCCATCAGCCAGAGTCGCTGCCATCATCAGATTTTCAGTACCGGTAACAGTCACCATATCAAGCATTAGCCGCGTCCCTTTGAGACGTCTGGCCGTCGCATGGATGAAACCGTTTTCAACCTCGATATTGGCGCCCATTGCACGCAGCCCTTCGATATGCAGATTGACCGGCCGTGCGCCAATAGCGCAGCCACCGGGCAAAGAGACGATCGCCTCGCCAAAGCGGGCCAATGTCGGCCCCAGCACAAGAATCGAGGCGCGCATGGTTCTCACCAGGTCATAAGGCGCCTCGTAACTCGTGATATTGCCGGCATCCACCTCGACCTGCATGTGGTCATCAACCGTGATCTGCGCCCCCATATGGCCCAGCAGTGCAATCGTCGTGGTGACATCCTGCAGATGCGGAACATTGCCGACAGTAACCGGCTCTTCCGCCAGCAGGGTTGCGGCAAGAATAGGCAGGGCGGCATTTTTCGCGCCGGAGATGCGGACATCCCCGGAGAGGCTGTTGCCGCCGGTAATCAGGAGTTTATCCATGAGAGTTTGTGGATTTCAGTAACAGGATCGCTAATGATACTGGAAATAGCGGATACTCCCAACCTCCTCAAGATCCTGCTGTACAATTCAGAGACTCTCGTACCCTAAGCAGGCATAGCCGGGGTCAGGGTGTAGGGTGCAATAAGCCGAGCGCAATAAGTTTCAGCAAGCGGCGCAATGCGCTTCGCCTACATGGACGTAGGTGAGGGGCGTGAGCAGGACGCGGAAGCTTCGCTTATTGACGCCCTTCAGCTTTGCCATTGCGAGAGGGATAGAATGAATCCACACATCCTACGGAAGATTGTTATTCTGAAACCATGAAACTGAGACACTGGCTCAACTGCGCACTGCTGATCATCCTACCGCTCTCTCTGCCGCTCATGGCGGATCAGCAGATTGAACTGACGACCGTCGCCAACTCGCCTGACAACAGGGTCTCCAGCGATGTTCTGAAGGAGGCTTACCGGCGTCTTGGCATCGATATCAGCATACTCAAACTTGGCGCCAGCGAGGCCCTGCAGCGCTCAAACAGTGGTTCAGCCGACGGCGAGGTGCAGCGCATCGATGGCATCTCCCGCAACTTTTCGAACCTAATCCAGGTTCCAATCCCGATCAACTATATCCAGGGAGCCGTCTTCTCAAAAAACAATGCATTGAAATTGAGAGGCTGGTATAGCCTGAGGACATTCAAAATCGGACTGGTCAAGGGGATTATCTTTGCAGAGAAGGGAACCCGCGGCATGCAGGTGCAGATAGCTGAAAGCTATGCTGAACTCATCGAGATGCTGCTAAACGACCAGGTAGACCTCATCGTCGTGCCCTACATAAACGGTGCCGTTTCCATCCGCCAGCATCCACGCGGTGGCCAATTGCACCTGAATGGCATCCTGGAGACCTACCTGCTCTATCACTACCTGCACAAGAGCCATGAAAAGCTGGTTCCCGCAATAACCTCGACCCTGAAGACGATGCTGCTTGACGGCTCAATCACAACCATGCGGCAGAAAATCGTCTCTGATTTGACGGGAGACTCTTCACGATGAAGCCCGTCTCCATAGCCAACAGGAAGAAAATCCAGCTCTACTCGATCCTCATCATGACCACTATCGCGCTTGCCGTGGCGATATTCGGTTTTGCCTACCTCTACAAGATCAAACTGCAGGAGTCACAGGGCGAACTTCAGGAACTAGTCAAATCACAGGCCCGTATCTATGAGTCCATCGCCAAGTTTGACGCCATTGTCAACGGCGCCTCCGGCATGGCTGTCTCCCGCGCAGGAACCCTCAGCCAGATCAAGGAGGCTCACATCCACTATACCGGATTAGGTGAAACAGGTGAGATCGTGCTGGCGGAGCGTGTAGCAAATGAGGTGGTGTTTCTGCTGCCAACCCGCAAGCAGGATTTTGAGGTGCCACCGCCTCTTCCAATGGAAGACGGTGACAACAACATACCGATGAAACTGGCATTATCAGGAACATCCGGATCTATCAAGGCGCTGGATCATAGTGGCGTCGAAGTACTGGCAGCCTACGAGTACCTGCCGTTCCTGGAGATGGGATTAGTTGCACAGATGGACCTCTCAGAAATCCAGGCGCCATTCCTGCATGCTGCACTCTACACCTCCATCGTAGCCTGGCTGGCAATTCTGATCGGCGCGGTACTGAACATTCGTCTTGTCGGTCCGTTGATCAACTCCATCATCCAGGCGCACAAACAGATCAAAGAGAGTGAATCCCGCCTCGAGGATCTCTCAAAACAGCTCTCCAGGTACCTCTCACCACAGATCTATCAATCCATCTTTGAAGGCAAGAAGAGTGCGCGCATCGGCAGTCACCGCAAAAAGCTGACCGTGTTTCTCTCCGATATCGTCGGCTTCACGGCCATGACAGACAGCATGGAGCCGGAGGATCTCTCCTTCCACCTGAATGCCTATCTCAACAGGATGTCTGAAGTGGTGATCAAACACGGCGGCACCCTGGACAAGTTTATCGGTGATGCTGTACTGGTCTTTTTTGGCGACCCGGAAACAGAGGGGCCTGGAAAAGATGCCGAACGCTGTGTCGCCATGGCGATGGAGATGCGAGAGGCCATCGAGGAGCTCAAGACGGAGTGGAAACTGCGTGGCATCAGCCATGATTTTTCTGTGCGCATGGGGATAGCCAGCGGATTCTGCACAGTCGGCAACTTCGGCAGTGAACAGCGTATGGAATACACCATTATCGGCAATACCGTCAACCTCGCCAGCCGACTCGAAAGCGCCGCACAACCGGGAGAGATCCTGATCTCTGCCGATACCAGAACCCTGATAGAGAAAACCTTCCTGCTTGAAGATGTCGAAGCGATTCAGGTCAAGGGGTTTGCACGCGAGGTAACGCCATCCCGCGTGCTGGGACATCGACAGACCGAGACGAGCGGGCCGGATATGCAGTATCTTGAACCCGGTTTCGAACTCAACATCAATCTCAATGAAGTCCCTGCAGATCAGCAGGATGAACTGCTGCACAAACTGAAGCACGCCATCTCGATGATTGAAGATCAGAAAAGGCCTGAAGAGTAACTCGACTGTCGTTATTGATGCGCTTCGTTTCACTCAACACATCCTATGAAATAACAAGACTTCACGATAGTTTGGTGATGCTGCTAACGAATATAGGATGTGTTGAGCTTGCGAAGCGCATCAAACCTGTTAACTTCAAACAACAGGAATCAGACTCTTCAGGTTATACAAATCGGCAATCTCAGCCAGGGAATGGGGGAGATTACGAAACTGAACTGTACTTCCCTGCCGCCGGGCATCTTCAACCCACTGCAGCAGCAATGCCAATCCGGCGCTGTTGCAGTGCCCTACCCGTTTGAGGTTGACCGAGACCCTCTCACCCGGTCGAAGATAGCGGCGCAGCAGCGGTCGCAATTTCGCGACGGTGTCAAAATCCAGAGCTCCGGAAAGCGTCAGACGCCCATCACCGGCCTGCTTGAGTTCGGCGCTGTTACTTTGCTGCTGCACGTCTGCTCAGACTCTTGATCAGGCCGTCTATTCCACCCTTGCGAATCTCGATGCTGAAATTCTCACGATAGTTGGTCATCAGGCTGACACCGTCAATCTTGACATCGTAGACCCTCCATTGCCCGCCGCTTTTGCTCATATAGTAACGAATCGAGAGCGGCCTGCCAGTGGATGGAAATGCCTTGCTGGGGATTACGACACGCTTGTTATCCTTCGAACGCTGCGGTTTTCCATATTCGACAGGTTTCCCCGTGTAGTTCAATAACGCCAGACCATAGGTGCGTATCAGCAGATTGCCGAATGCATCAGTGACTCTCTTTTTCTGCGACGAGGAGGCTTTGCGCCAATGTTTTCCCATTGCAGAACTTGTCATCGCCGAAAAATTGAATGTCGATCTGACGATATCGCCGACAGCGCCGGGGATACGATCCGGATGAGACTTTAATTCCGACTTGCGGCTCTTTAATCGTTTCAGGACGCGGTCTGTCAGATCCTGCGCCTTGCGCAGGGTTATGTCATCATCACTGGCTGCCTGCAGGGTTGACGCCATGCACAAAAGCAGCGCCATGCTGACTCCCAGCGTAAAAAATTTATACAAACGATTCATTTCCCCTCCTCAGCCTTGCTGAAAATAAATTGCCCCACCATGTCTTCCAGCACCAGCGCCGACTGCGTAATGGTGATTTCACTTCCATCGGTTAGCATCTCTTCACTGCCTCCGGGATCCAGTCCGATATACTGCTCTCCGAGCAGCCCCTGCGTCAATATTTTGGCGAAGGTATCTTCCGGGATCTGATCGTAGCGGGCCTGAATGGAGAGAGATGCCACCGCCTCAAATGTTTGCTCATCGATCTCGATGGATTTCACCCGCCCGATCATGACCCCTGCCAGGGTCACAGGCGAGCGCACCTTGAGTCCGCCGATATTGTCGAACCTGGCCTTGACCAGGTAGCCGTCCCGTTCCTCAAAGCTGGCAAAATTACTGGCGCTCATGGCAAGAAAAAAAAGCGCCGCAGCGCCGGCAAGCACCAGCAAGCCCACCATCACCTCAACTCCTACGGAACCCTTTCGCATCAGATCTCTCCAAACATCAATGCAGTTAATAGAAAATCCAGCGCCAGCACAGCCAATGCAGAGTGCACCACAGTGCGTGTTGTGGCGCGGCCGACACCTTCTGCTGTCGGCACGGCATCATAACCCTGGAACAGCGCTATCCAGGTGCAGACGACGCCAAACACAAAACTCTTGATGACGCCGTTCATGACGTCTTCATAAAAATCGATCGAGGCGATCATCTGAGACCAGAAAGTACCATCATCCACCCCCATCAGGGTAACGCCGACAAAATGGCCGCCGTAAATCCCCAGCGCGCTGAAAATGACGGCCAGTATCGGCATACTGACAAGCCCGGCGAAAAATCGCGGGGTCAGAATGCGGTTGACAGGATTCACCGCCATCATCTCCAGTCCCGAGAGCTGCTCTGTCGCCTTCATCAGGCCGATCTCGGCCGTCAAAGCGGAACCTGCGCGCCCGGCAAACAACAACGCAGTCACCACCGGACCGAGCTCCCTCACCAGGGAGGCATCGACCATCACACCCAGCATCGCCTCGGCAGCGAAACGCGACAGAATATAATACCCCTGCAGCGCCAGCACCATACCGACAAATATGCCGGAGATACTGACAATCAGCAGGGAAAGCACTCCCACAGAGTAGAGCTGCAGAAAAAACTCCCGTGGCCGCAGCACCACCACATAACTGCTGCCGAGAATCTGCCACAATAACTGCATGGCCCGGCCAACGCCACGCACCACGTTGATGGAGCTGCGTCCCAGCCGGGCGACCGAATTCATTCAGCTCTCCCCAGAAAATCAGCTTCCAGGGATGGCGCAGGATGGTGAAAAGGTACAGGACCATCCGCCTGCGCCAGCATGAATTGTCTGGTCCAGGGTTTTTTCGAATTTAACAGCGCCTGCGGAGTCCCGTGCTCGATCACCCTGCCCTCTGAAATCAAATAGATCAAGTCTGCAATAGATGCAGTTTCATGGACATCATGGGAGACGATCACCGAAGTCATCCTGGCGGCGTCATTAAGACGGCGGATCAGTGACACCAGCACCCCCATGGAGATCGGATCCTGACCGCTGAAAGGCTCATCATAGAGAATCATCATCGGATCGAGCGCAATGGCGCGCGCCAGCGCAACCCGGCGCGCCATGCCGCCGGACAACTCCGACGGCATTAAATCATGAGCACCGCGCAGACCAACCGCCTCCAGCTTCATCAGCACCAGTTTCCTGATCATCGATACCGGGAGATGCGTATGCTCAACCAATGGGTAGGCGACATTGTCATAGACGCTCAGATCCGTCAGCAGGGCGCCGCTTTGAAACAGCATTCCCATGCGTATACGCAGTTTGAAGAGCTGTCGTGTACCAAGCTCATGAATGTGCTGACCATCAACTTCCACTGTTCCAGATTGAGGCGTCAGTTGCCCACTGATGAGCTTCAGCAGCGTTGTTTTACCGGACCCGCTCGGCCCCATGATTGCGGTAATTTCTCCATGAGGAATATCCACATCGACACCATCGAAAATCACCTTTTCACCACGTGAAAATGAGAGATTTCGAATCTTGATAAGTGGAGGCTGCTTTTTTGCCATAAGGGTCAGTTTTTCTTTTTCCTTAAAAGAGCTGTGGTTGCACTATATTTATCAACCACAGTTGAACACAGATATTATTCCTTCTCTTTAATTCTATGTTTATCTGTCTTCATCTGTGGTTAAACTTATTTCGAACCGAGTTCTGCGAAAGCATAATTTCTCACGCATTATAGATCAAAGCAGAGATCAAATCTGTTAGGATAGTCTCATCTTATAGAGAACACTATTTCAATGCGCTGCAAGCTTACATTCATTCTGCTGCTGAGCCTTTTTCTGGGCAGCGGCAATGCGTTCGCAGAGAAGAAACTGTGGACAAAAACCTCCCCGGCTGTCAATGCCACCCATATTTTCATCGGTGAAATCAACCGCCGCGGCAAGCCAACCGGTTTTCATGCCAAAACCAACGGGCAGACTCCCAAAGATGCAAAGATCCTGAAGATCAAGAGCCGGCCAAACAAGGCGGGCGTCTACACGACGCAGGTTGGCATCTATGACAAGCGATCACAGCGTTGGAAAGAGAAGTTCTCAACCATGTATCCCGACAAGATGGAGCCTGCTGAAATCATCAAGGCGGTGCTGCACGCATACAGCAACCGCAAACAGGGAAAAACACAACCATGGCGCGGCCCCTCCGGCCATGGCTTCCCGATCGAAGGCTATGTGCTGAATGACGGCAGAATCAATACCGCATACCCGATCTATATACGCAATCCGAGTAAAAAAAGATGAACAAGCTGCGCTTTTATCGTGACGACGACAACGCACCCAGAGCTGTGGGCAACGACGAAGAGAACAGCGCACTGGCCCAACTGCTGGAATCGGATATTCAGGATGATGCCGTCACCTGCCGAGAACTGCTGGAGCGCATTCGCGTAATCGATCAGGCAGACGCCCCGCTCGTACATACCGGCAATAGTTTCATGCTCACATTGACGCAAAAAAATGCAACCATCGGCATCCTTTCTCTCGACAGTGACAAGCAGTTCACGCTGGATAGCCGCACGGTCGAGCTGGCACTGAAAAACTGGCTCAAATTTATATCCTGAGCGACCCTTGGTCGCTCAACTAGAATCCTTGATTCACTAAAATACTTGCAAATGAGTCAAATTTTAAAAGGATCTCTCGCTAAGAACGCAAAGGACACAAAGGTTTTTCTTGGCGGTCTTGGCGTCTTCGCCTACATGGATGTAGGTGAGGGGCGTGAGCAGGACGCGGAAGCTTTGCGAGAAAAAATGTTTTTTTCATGTCTTGTCAATCTGAAACCTGATCTCATTAGTTATGGCGCGATACCGACCACCTGCCGCACCTAAATCACCTTACATCACAGCCGAGGGATTTGAACGACTCCAGGCTGAAGAAAAAACCATCTGGAAACGCCGCCGCCATGTCGTCAAAATCCTCTCGGCTGCTGCAGCCGAAGGAGACCGCTCCGAAAATGCCGAATACATCTACCGCAAAAAAGAGCTGCGCGGCATCGACCGGCGCATCCGCTATCTGCAGCATCGCCTGCCGGTGCTCATCGTTGCCGGCGCAACACCCGATTATAAACAGCAGGTGTTTTTTGGCGCATGGGTGACCCTCGAGGATGAGACAGGCGCTGAGCATCGCTACCGCATCGTCGGCCCTGATGAATTTGATCAACACAGGGACTACATCAGCATGGATTCACCCATGGCGAAGGCGCTGCTAAAACGCCACATCGATGACGAAGTGAATGTGCACACCCCCGGCGGAATAACGAACTGCTGCATTACACAGATCGACTATGAGTAACCCACATTAATTCCTGAGAATTCGTCATTATTAGCGAATTAAAGCTTCTTTTAGCATTAACTCGCCATTAATTGCGACTTGACAAACTTAAAGTAATCTGCTATAAATCGCCATATATATCGATATAGAAAGAAATTTTGATGTAACTCGACAAAATCGACGATTATGAAGATATCAAGCCTTCTCACAGATGATGCCATCCTTGCCGAAATCGGCAAGCGGGTGTCGCGCCGCCGCCTGGACCTTCAACTCACCCAGGCGAAACTAGCCGGGCAGGCTGGCATCGCCAAGCGCACGGTCGAGCGCATCGAGGCAGGCGCCTCGGCGCAGATGTCGAGCATGATACGTCTTTTCCGGGTACTGGATCTTCTGCCGGGAGTGGAGCGCATGCTCCCGGAGGCGGAAGCAAGACCAATGGATATGCTTAAGCGAAAGGGAAAACAACGCCGGCGCGCCTCATCGGGCCGGATTTCAGAGAGTCCCGGGGAACCATGGTCATGGGATGAGAATGCATGACTACACTTGCCGAGGTGAAGTTGTGGGGCCGCACCATCGGCGCAGTCATGCTGGGAAAAAACAGCGATACGGCCAGCTTCGAGTACGACCCGGCATTTGCCTCCAGCGGCATCGAGATTTCGCCGCTCAGGATGCCGCTTTCAAGGCGTGTCTACAGCTTTCCTGAACTATCCAGAAAGACCTTTTACGGACTACCCGGCCTGCTGGCCGACTCGCTCCCGGACAAATTCGGCAATGCACTGATCGACCTCTGGCTGGCCACCCAGGGGCGACAGGCAGGCTCATTCAATGCTGTTGAACGACTCTGCTATACCGGCGCACGGGGTATGGGAGCTCTGGAATTTGCGCCTGTGATTGGCCCGAAAGCCCGGCAGGAAAAGCGGATAGAGATCGACAAACTGGTCGAACTCGCCTCGGAAATTCTCAGTCATCGGCATCATCTTCTAAGCTCCCTTG
>JADWMH010000045.1 GCA_015767355.1 Gammaproteobacteria bacterium | reverse complement strand
TAAACCGAAAATGAAGGATGCCAAAAAACTAAACTGACTTTTTCTGTTTTTCGTGTTGTTCGTGGATATTGTGTAAGAAATCCGGGAGATTTGGAAAATTCTCAAGATCCTCCGGCCGGTCCAGGTCATGATGCCAGGTCGTTGTTGTATAGTTCCAGCTTAGTTGTTCCATGCGATTCCGTGTTATCTCCCATACGTTCTCTGTTCCCCATGGCATCTGCCGAAAAAGAGAGGCTGATGTCCGGCGCAGTCCCAGCAGGTAATAACCGCCGTCGAATGCGGGGCCGGCGACTGCATCTGCGCCGTTGTGCATGGCATCGATGGCTTGCTGCACATCGCAGGTTTCCAGGTCGGGGCAATCCGTGCCGAGTATGATCGTCCATGGCGCTGACCGGAGTGTTGTTTCGAATGCATGCTGCATGCGTGATCCCAGGTCCTGACCACTCTGAGCTTTAAGTGCTATGCCATATCGCTCCGCACATGCCTGTAAATATGAATCCTCCGTTGAGGGTGTACACCAGAGTGTGATATTCACATCATCGACACTCTGAATCCGGTATAGAGTCTGTTCTATAAGAGATGCATGCAAACGTGCTGCACCCTTTTTTCCCAGCGCGGGAATAAGCCGTGTTTTCGTCTTTCCCGGGATTGGCGCCCGGACGAACACCATGATGCTGCCTTTGGATTGTGTTGCATTCATCGGTATTGACCCGCCAGGTCTACCGGATTCGCACCCATCCAGTATGCCAGGCGAAGCCTCCACATCAAGATGATAGTAGGCAACATCCCATTCTTCTCCCAGCGCCGGCTCGATGTGGTCAGCTTCCGCGGGAGGCACAGCGGTCTCCCCGCTGCTCTCTTCAGGCGCTTGCTGATCTCGATATCTTCCATCAGAGGAATATTGGCGAAACCACCTATGCGCTCGAAAGTCTCATGATGGATGAAGATGCCCTGGTCACCGGTGGCGATGCCGCTGAGGCGTGATCGCCAGTTCATCATCCGTTCGATGATGCGCAGTGCTTTTACATCCCCTGAAAGCCGGATATCGAAGCGTCCCCATTTTTTCGCGGAATCATATAGCGCATTTTTCAGAAGTACGTCCGTATCAGGGATCATGAGGGTATCAGCGTGGACGAACCAGATTATATCGCCACTGGCTGCAGCGGCGCCGGTATTCATCTGGACAGCTCGTCCAGCTGTTGAATAGAGCAGACTGTCAACCAGGGGTTCTGCAAGGGCGACAGTGTTGTCCTGACTGCCTCCATCGACCAGGATGATCTGGTGACCACGTTTTCTCATGGGTTGCATGCGATTTAAAGTGGATTCAATGCACGTCGCCTCGTTCAGCACTGGGATGATGATGGATATCATGACAGGCTCAAACTAAATGACCAGTGATCTATGTGATTCTATTTTGATGAAAATCACACTAAATAGGGGCCGGACTATACATATTAACTCAACGCTCCGCCGCAGCTGCTCCCCTGTCCGGCTGTACAGCCGTAGCAGTGGTCGGCAATGGCGACCGGGTTGCCGCTCAGATCATGCTGCATCAGATCCCGTAGATGCGGTCTGGAGTTGCCGGCCATCGGCAAAGGCAAATCGAGCATCTGGTTGAAGTCGCAGTCGTAGAGGTAGCCCTGCCAGTCGATGCTGATCAACGAGCGGCACATCACCTCATCCAGGTTGGAATCAATGTGAGCGCTCTTGAGCAGCGCCATGTAGTCATTGAATACACCTTTCGAGATCAGGGTGCTGCCGAAGCGTTTGATCGGCATGTTGGTGAGTGTGAATAATTGGTTGAAGACAATGCCCAGTTTGCCCAGCTCTCTTCTGTAATCCGCTTCCAGTGTGGATTGACTAGGCGGTAATGAAGTGCCTGCAGGGTTGAAGACAAAGTTCAGTTTGAGCCCGGAGCCATCGTTCCCATACCCTGCCGCATTGAGTTTTTTGATGGCCGCCAAACTACTCTCATAAACGCCTTTGCCGCGCTGAGCATCGACGTTTTCCTGCAGGTAGCAGGGCAGAGAGGCAATCACTTCCAACCGATGCGCCGCCAGGAATACGTGCAGATCCTGCTGGCCCGGTTCGTTGAGAATGGTCAGGTTGCAGCGGTCGATGACATGCATGCCGAGTTCGCGGACCGTCGTGACCAGGTAGCGGAACCCGGGGTTGAGTTCCGGCGCTCCACCGGTGAGGTCAAGGGTGTGGATAGCATTGGTGCGGCAATAATCGAGAATCAACCCGATGGTCTCCGCCGACATCTCCTCGCTGCGGTTGGGTCCTGCGTTGACATGACAGTGCAGGCAGCTCTGGTTGCAGCGGTATCCCAGGTTAATTTGCAGGGTGGTGAGGGATTTACGTGCAATGGCTGGAAAATCCGTCTGTTTCAATAGTGGCAGTGTGGTATGCATGATGGTTAGTGGTGTTGACTGATGGCCGTATTATAGAACCTTCAAAGCAAGTATTCCTTTCCCAGAATGGTGGTTTTTCTCTTGCCCTGACAATCTGTAATTTTTTAATAACTCTGTGCATGGCGGCAGTTCATAGGATGTGCTGAGTGAAACGAAGCTTCCGCGTCCTGCTCACGCCCCTGACCTACATCCCTGTAGGCCAAGCGCATCGATTTAGCGCAGATATTGATGCGCCTCGTACCTCGACACATCCTATGCAGAATTGTGCGCATGGACTTTTTGAGACGTTATCTCTATTTTCGGTAACAGATACAGGTGTTCTTAGAACACCAGTACCTTATCAGCGGCCAGGGTGCGCTCGGCCAGCTCCGGCATGGTGCTGCGCCGTGCGCCCTGCACGATGTCATCGTCCGTCAGGCCGCGGGCATCCATGCAGGTGCCGCAAGCCAGCACCTCGCCGCTGCGTGCAACGGATTTCAGCATCAGTTCGATGTTGTAGAAGCCCTGCGGGACTTTCTGGCCGCTTTTTGCGCAAGTGACCGCATCGGCCATCAAAAAGAGGGTGACTTTTGCATCTGCTTTGCTCAATGCCTTGGCAAGGCGCAAGCCATTATAACTGCGTTCAGTGCCATAGGGTGCGTCGTTTAATATGATGAGTGTATTCATTGTTTGACTCCTGTTGGTTTCGGGGTGTCTGAGGTGTGTTGGCTTTTTTCCACATGGGTTTGCCGCCACGTTTTGATGATGCGAGGTAGGAATGCCGCCATTGCCAGCAGCGCTAGCGCCAGCAACCCTTTTTGTATCAGCCCTTCGCCACCGGTGATGGTTTCGCGCCCTGCGTAGCCAAGATATGTGTAGGCGGCGGCGCCAGGCAACATGAACACAAAACTGGCGACGATGTAATGCGTGAGGCGCAAGCGTGTCAGCCCCAGGGCGTAGTTGAGCAGGTTGTACGGGAACAGCGGCACCAGGCGGGCAAAGGCGACGAAACGCCAGCCCTCCTGCTCTACGCCCTGCTTGAGCTGTTTCAGGCGTCCGCCGGTTTTCCGCTCCACCCGTTCAGATGCCAGATAGCGTGCAACCAGAAACGCCAGGGTGGCTCCGATGGTGGCGCCGATAAGATTATAGAGGGTGCCAAGAACGGGGCCGAACAGGGCGCCCCCCGCCAGGGTCAATACAGATCCGGGAAGAAACACCACTGTGCCCACGGCATAGATGAGTATGAACAGCAGCGGCCCTGCAGCGCCTGCGTCTTCTATCCATTGAGCGAGCAGCTGCGCATCAAAATGATCCCGATAAAGAATGGCCGCGCCAATACCAGCCAAAATGAGAGTCAGCAACAGGATACGGACTGGTTTATTTTTCATCGTTGCTCCATTCACGACGATTGATCGCATAGCCGCTGATCTTGCCTTTGAACGGCAGCAGCAGAATTCCGGAGAGCCAGCTTATCTGCCTGGGATCATGGTGGTTGTGAATACCGATGGTCATCTCCTCATGGCCCCCTCTGGGTTGATCGCGATAGGTGCCGAAGAGCCGGTCCCACCAGGGAAGATTGAAACCAAAGTTGCTGTTGGCTTCATCATCTTCAACGGAGTGGTGAACACGGTGCATATCCGGCGTGACCACCAGCAGGCGTAGTATCCGGTCTACTGTGAAAGGCAGCTTTACGTTGCCGTGATTGAACATGGCGGTAGCATTCAGCAGCACCTCGAAGATCACCACGGCAATGAGTGGCGGCCCCAGCAGCAGGATGGTGGCGAACTTGATCAGCATCGAAAGTATGATTTCCAGGGGGTGAAAGCGAGCGCCAGTGGTTACGTCATAGTCCGGATCTGCATGATGCACCCGGTGCAGCCGCCACAGCAGGGGGACGGCATGCACCATGACATGCTGCAGGTAAATGACAGCATCCATGATAATCACAGAGGCAACCACTGCAAGTGCAAATGGAGTCTGGGTATCGTTGAATAATCCCCAGCCCTGCTCCCTGGCAAACAGCGCCACTCCCACCGCAGCGGCTGGAAACAGCAGTCTCAGCACAAGCGTATTGAGAAAAACCAGCCCCAGGTTGTTGATCCAGCGC
Organism: Gammaproteobacteria bacterium; assembly: GCA_015767355.1. Taxonomy (GTDB): domain Bacteria; phylum Pseudomonadota; class Gammaproteobacteria; order Chromatiales; family Chromatiaceae; genus Sva-25. The sequence goes on along the minus strand of JADWMH010000045.1, from coordinate 7,111 downwards.
AGGCTCTTGGACGCGGTCAGGATTCTGCGTGGGGAGAGCAACTCCCATACGGCCATGACGGCAAAGATGCCGAAAAAGAAACTCAAGCGGATGGGCGCTTCATTGCCGAGAATCCAGTCGTTCCAGTTCATAACTTGATTTCCTCTGCTATAATTAATGCAGATACAGTAAGTTCAATTGATCTCTTGAATACTTGAAGTATAGCCGGGCCCATTGATATGTCAACACAGAATTTCAAGCATGACCTCTTCAACCAATTTGCCCGTGTCGCCAAGGCGATGAGCAGTGGTCACCGATTGGAGCTTCTGGAGTTTCTGGATCAGGGTGAACGCAGTGTCGATGCCCTGGCGCAGGTCTCGGGGCTCACGGTGGCCAATACCTCCCAGCATCTACAGCAACTCAGGCAGGCGGGCCTGGTTGCCAACCGCAAGCAGGGCCACAAAGTGTTCTATCATTTGAACGGCGAGGATGTCTCAGCCCTGCTCGTTTCTCTCAGAGGAGTGGCTGAGCGACGCCTGGCCGACGTGGATCGTCTTGTCGATGATTATCTCAAGGTGAAAGATAACCTTGAACCTGTGCCTGCAGCGCAACTGCTGGATCGGGTTCGGGATGGTCTGGTGACCGTCCTGGATGTGCGTCCGCCGGAGGAGTATGCGGCAGGGCATCTGCCCGGCGCCGTCAGTATCCCCCTGGCGGAGCTGGAGAAGCATTTGCATGAGTTAGATCCCTCGCGGGAGATTGTCGCCTATTGCCGCGGCCCGCACTGCGTGCTGGCGTTTGAAGCCGTCTCCAGATTGCGTCGCAGGGGGATGACAGCCAGCCGCATGGACGGAGGGCTTCCCGAGTGGAGACGGGAAGGACTACCTGTCGAGATTTCCTGAGCAGATCAGGAGTCCGGGCAGATTTCCGTGATCTGCTCCAGTTGAATGGTGGTGTGCGTAAAATCATACTCTTCAAGCGCAGCCTTGAGCGCCATTTTTGACGGCGTTCCGGGTGTCGCTGTTGATCGGTTTGTCGAACTGCAGGTGGGCGCTCAATACATGCCGCTCGCCATCCAGCGACCAGGCGTATGCCATTTCCTGTCTTCCGGTTGTTCTCTGAATAACTCCATAGTATTCACAACCAGCATCGGTGCATTACAATGCATGTGCCAATAACATGGAGAGCTTCTGAATAATGACTCAAACAATCACATCCGCTTGCCTTCTCTTAACGCTCGCTGTGATGCCTCCTCAGCAGGCGGTCTTTGCAGAGGAGCCAGCACAAGGCCAATCCCAAATGCCTGTGGACAAGCATATGCGCAACGTCACCCGGCTCACTGTTGAAGGGGACAATGGCGAGGCCTATTTCAGCGCGGACGGCAAGCAGTTGATCTACCAGTCGAACCGGGGCGGCTACGCCTGTGACAAGATCTGGACGATGAAAATCGACGGTTCTGACAAACGGCGGGTCAGCCCCGATCACGGCTCGCATACCTGCGCGTTTTTCTATCCCGGTAGCAAGGCAATAGTATTTGCTTCCACCAGCCAGCTGCAAGGCGCCTGTCCGCCGAAACCGGAAATTCCCGAGGGAACAGGCTACGCCTGGCCGCTCTATCCCTATGACATCTACAGGGCGAATGCCGATGGCTCCGGGCTGCAAAAGCTGACGGATAACCCCGGGTATGACGCCGAGCCGGTCATCTCAACGGACGGCGAAAAGATCGTCTTCGGCTCCAAGCGTGGCAATGATTTCGATATCTACATCATGGACGCCGACGGCGCCAATGTCATCCGTCTGACCGACAGCGAAGGCTATGACGGCGGACCCTGGTTCTCCCCCGACGGAACACAGATCGTGTGGCGCGCCTGGCATCCGCAGACGCAGGGAGAGTGGGCGCAGTGGCGCACCAATATGCGGAACGACTACATCCAGTCCACGCCGCTGGATCTGTGGGTGATGGATGCCGACGGCTCCAATAAAAGACGCCTGACCAATAATGGCGCAACCAACTGGGCGCCCTCATGGCATCCGGACGGCAAGCGCATCATCTTCTCCAGCAACATGGATGACTGGCATGAGGAGATCCAGCGCTTCGGCCACAATTTTGAACTCTACCTGATCAACAGCGACGGCAGCGCTCTGGAGCGGATCACTTTCAACGACGGCTTCGACAGTTTTCCGATGTTTTCCGCCGATGGCAAAAAGCTGGTTTTCGGCGCAAACCGCAATCCGCAAAAGCCGCGCGCAACAGATATATTCATTGCGGATTGGGATGAACAAAAGTAGTCTCTCAACACCCAGGTGCATTCGACCCCGTATAGGATGTGTCGAGGTACGAGGCGCATCAATATTTGAACGATTCGATGCGCTTGGCCTACAGGGATGTAGGTCAGGGGCGTGAGCAGGACGCGGAAGCTTCGTTTCACTCAGCACATCCTATGCTCAGTTGCCATACACAGAGTGATACATCAGTTGCAACAAATCCGGTATGCGTATTTAACTCTACTCTTTCTCGCTCTTTTTTCTGGCAACGCTGCGGCAGAGGGTGTTATCCACCATGCGTTGACAGTCAAACTGGATCCGACGCATCACCGCATCCATGCGCAAGACCAAATCACGTTTGCTGCCGACTCTCCCCGGCAGCTGACCTTTTCGCTGCATCGTGGTTTGAAGCCGCGCTTACTGACGAAGGGTGCGGATTTAGTCCCGCTCAAATCAGCGGCAAACGGAGTTGAACAGCAGTTCAGGATGCAACTCGCCGACGGACTCAACGTTTTCACCATCGAATACGAAGGAGTCATCCACCACCCGCTGGAAGCTTACGGCAGGGAGCAGGCGCGCGGTTTCAGAGGCACCGCCGGTCTGATCGGCCCCGAGGGTGTCTATCTGGCGGGGAACTCAGTCTGGTATCCGCAATTTGAAGTTGATGAACGGCTGCATTTCAAACTGGATATTTCCCTGCCAGCAGGCTGGGTGTCCGTGAGCCAAGGGGAGCGGGTGGAGCAAGATTTTCAAGAGGATGCTGTAACAGATACCTGGATCTCAAAAACACCGCAGGAGGAGATCTACCTGATCGCAGCGCCCTTTAGTGAGTACAGCCGTGCAAGTGGCAAAATCACTGCACAGGTCTTTTTGCGCCAGCCGGATGAGAAGCTTGCAAACAAGTACCTGGATGCAACCGTCCGCTATCTCACCATGTATCAGCAACTGCTGGGTCGCTATCCCTACAGGAAATTCGCCCTGGTGGAGAACTTCTGGGAGACCGGCTACGGCATGCCCTCCTTCACGCTGCTCGGCTCGAAGGTGATCCGGCTGCCCTTTATCCTGAACTCCTCCTACCCCCATGAAATCCTGCACAACTGGTGGGGCAACGGCGTCTATGTTGATTATTCCAGCGGCAACTGGAGCGAGGGACTGACGGCCTATCTGGCTGACCATCTGATCAAGCAGCAGCAGGGCAGGGGAGCGGTCTATCGCCAGCAGAGTCTGCAGAAATATACGGACTATGCTGCTGCGGGACGTGATTTTCCGCTCAACGAATTTCGCGGCCGGCACAGCTCCGCATCCGAGGCTGTTGGCTACGGCAAGACGCTGATGCTGTTTCACATGCTGCGGCGGCAGCTGGGTGATGAGGCATTCATCGCGGGGCTGCAGCAGTTTTACCGGAAGTGGAAGTTTCAGAAAGCCTCCTTTGACGATCTGCGAACAAGTTTTGAGCAGGTATCAGGCAAATCACTCGGCGGCTTTTTTGATCAGTGGGTGAATCGCAGCGGCGCGCCAGCGCTTGAACTGGACGGCAGTGAAATTCAGAAAACGGGTAAAGGCTATCGCCTCGCTTTTCAGTTGTCACAGACCCAGCCAGGCAAGGCCTACATGTTGCAGGTTCCGTTAGCCGTTACGCTGGAAGGAGGAAAGCAGGCATACCAGACCGTCGTGGAGATGACGCACAGGCAGCAGCAGTTTGAGATTCCGCTTTCCGCCCGCCCGCTGCGCATCGATATCGATCCTGAATTCGATCTGTTCCGTAAACTGGCGCTGGAAGAGACGCCGCCGGCCTTTACGCAACTCTTCGGCAGCAACAGGCTGCTGGTGGTGCTGCCGCTTGCAGCAACGCCTGCCATGAAAAAAGCCTGGCGGCGCTTTGCCGATGATCTCGGTAAAATGGGGCCGGAGAGTGTGACGGTCAAATGGGACGATGAACTGAAGACGCTGCCGGAGGATCGGGCGATCGTTCTGCTGGGTTGGGAAAACCGCCATATTGAAACGATGACCACTGCGCTCTCTGTAAATGGCGCGCAGTTCAAGACGGGCAGTCTGACCATCGGGAAGACGAGCATCCCGCGCGATAACCATGCGATGGCGTTGGTCACACGCCACAGCAGTGGAAAGCAGCAGCCCCGCGCCATTATCGCCGCCGACCTGCCCGAATCACTATCCGGTCTGGGCCGCAAGCTGCCTCACTACCACAAGTACAGCTATCTGGCGTTTTCCGGCAGCGAACCGGAAAACCGGCTTAAAGGCCGCTGGCAGGTTGAGCGTTCCCCCCTGACGGCCATGTTTGCCGAAAATGGTGAACGAGGCAAGCTGGCCAGGCGTGAGGCGCTCATCAATCCACCCGCGTTGTTCGACGCCAATCAAATGATGGAGACCATCCGTTTTCTTGCCGGCGATGCATTGCAGGGCCGTGGTTTTGGAGAGCCGGGACTGGATCAGGCTGCGGAGTTTGTCGCCCGGGCTTTTCGCGAGGCGGGGCTGCAGGCGGCGGGAGATCTGCCCGGCAGTTACTTTCAGAGTTGGGTGGAGCAGGGTGGCGAACCGGAGCGTAGAAGCCTGCTGAAAAATGTCATAGCGGTCATCCCCGCAGCCGACCCGAAACGCAGTAATGAAAGCATTGTGATCGGAGCACACTATGATCATCTCGGCCTTGGCTGGCCCGATGTCCGGGACGGAAACCTGGGAAAAACCCATCCTGGCGCCGACGATAACGCCAGCGGCGTCGCTGTGCTGCTGGAGCTGGCGCGTGCGCTGGGCAAGGATTTCAAGCCTGAGCGCAACATCGTCCTGGTGGCGTTCAGCGGCGAAGAGGCTGGTCGCAGGGGCTCGAAACACTATGTCGAACGATTCAAGGCAAATCCGGCGGATAAGATCATCGGCATGATCAATCTGGATACGGTAGGGCGTCTGGGCAGCAACAAGCTGCTGGTGCTGGGCGCGAATTCAGCGAGCGAGTGGCCGCATATCTTCAGGGGCATCGGCTATGTCAGTGGCATTCCCATCGCCATGGCCGCCGAAGAACTCGACTCCAGTGACCAGGTCAGCTTTCACGAAGCCGGAATTCCGGCGGTGCAGCTTTTCTCCGGGGTCAACCTGGACTACCATCGCCCGACGGACACGGCGGAGAAAATCGATTCCGAAGGGCTGGTTAAAATCGCCACTGTGACCAAAGAGGCTGTGGAATATCTGGCCGGTCGTGAAGAGCCGCTGAGCGTCATCCTGCCCGGTGGAAAGAGCAGCAAACCAAAATCCGGCAAACAGCGGAAAGTCAGCCTGGGCACTGTTCCCGACTTTGGCTACCAGGGCGAAGGCTACCGGCTTGACGGCGTCGTCCCCGGCTCTCCCGCTGCGGCTGCGGGATTGATGAAAGGCGACGTCATCATTCAGTTGAATGACACAGTTGTGCATGGCCTCAGGGATCTCTCAACCTTACTGAAAGCGATGCAGCCCGATCAGGAGGTCTCACTGACCTACCGTCGCCAGGGGGAGATCATGACAACGCTGGTCACCCTGGGAGCAAGGTAACTTCTGCAGATGGATTCAGATACCCCACTCAAGCCATTCCCATAAAATGAAATAATCTCATCATAAGCATTCCATTATTTACTTCATAAACAAGAATCACTATCATTCGCGTTCCAAGATAATAGGATGGTTAGCCTGGTGAATCACGCAATAGTGATGCCGGAGAGACCATCAAACTCGATAGTGATGAAATGATGATGGGAGCAGGAAATTTGAAATCAATACGACTGAGTCTGTTGACAGCATCGACCATGGCTGCTGCAGCGCCTGCTGCGATGGCTTACGATGTCAATGACAAATTTTCCGTAGGCGGCGTACTGGCCGCGACCGGTCAGTGCCAGAGTTTAGGCGATGCACCGGAAGGGGTCGATAATGAATGCAAGGGCGCAATGCCTTTCCAGCTGGAGATGAGCCTGCGACCCGATGAGCGCAATGAGTTTTTCATGAAGCTCGCCTTTGCAGTCGACAACGGCCTGAATGAAGTCTCTCCCTGAATTCTAGTCAAATTTCAGGAGAGATCACCAATGAAACGCACACGCATAATTTTGGCCGGCCTTTGTCTGGCCGCATCGCCTGGACGAGTATCAAGGCTGATCTTGCCGGTGGTGAAACGGTGCAGTTGCGCCGGCCAGCCTATACCATCGATGATCCGGGATATGGAGCGATGCAGGCGGATACGATGAGCTCTCCCCGCTGCGCAATGCTGCAGTCACCGGACCCTACATGCACAATGGTGTGTTCAAGGATTTGAAAACCGTGGTGCTTTTCTATGACAAGTACAACAGCCGCAGTAAGAAAAGGGCCGTCAACCCTGAGACAGAAGAGCCCTGGGGAAAACCGGAAGTCGCCGCAACGATTTCACTGAAAGAGCTGAAAACCGGTCCTGCACTGGAGAATAAGCGAGTCAATGCACTCGTGGCTTTTCTGAAGACACTGACGGATAGTCGTTATGAACATCTGCTTGAAAAATAGTCGAGGTGGATTTTAGGGGGCATCTCAATAACTCCGTGCTTTGAATACGCATTATCCAGCGGATGATTGCGCGGAATCTTTGAGAAGTTACCCGATGTTCTCGCGGCTCCTTATTGTGCAGGGTTATTGAACAATCACAAAGAATGGTCGTTTATGAGTGTTTGAACGCGTCATCGCTGACGGAGTGGATCTGATCCGGCTTTCTGTTTTGCATGATGTGTGGTCTCACCCCGATAAAAACTCACCTTGACGTCATATTGATTACAGGAGAATAATATATTAAGAGCATTCTGATGCTTTATATTAGACTCCATGTATTAATTTGCTGCGTCATTTCAAGGTGATTAATACATGAAGT
>JADWMH010000195.1:3829-4141 GCA_015767355.1 Gammaproteobacteria bacterium | reverse complement strand
TATACATGGGACAAATGCCAATGGAAAACAGGCAGAGACCGTTTTCAGTTGGGCAGACGCCCATGAACAGGAGACAGCAGCCAATGGGAGCAGGCCAGATGCCTATGAACAGAACCCAGAGGCCGATGGGTGCAGGACGAATGCCGATGAATAGAGGGCAAATGCCCATGATGGGGCGTGGCCAGGGAAACTGCATGGGTGGGCGGCATATGGGAATGATGAATCCAAAAATGATGCAGCAGAAAATGGCCATGAAACAGGCGCATATGAAAAAAATGGAGGCGCATCTCGCCAATATCGAGGCGCTGCTGA
>JADWMH010000195.1:0-3819 GCA_015767355.1 Gammaproteobacteria bacterium | reverse complement strand
GTAGAAATGCAGAAAAAGAAATAAACATTTTTCAATAAATGATGTCGGGGAGAGTCGATATGAGCGTAAAAAAGAGCACAACTGAAGAGACACCGGAGATGGAATCCCTCAAGGAGGAACTTGCAAATTTACGCAGCGATGTCGCTTCTCTTGTTGCTTCCCTCGGGAAAATTTCACAATCAAAGGTGGCGGAAGCGACAGATTCCGTGACCGAAACCCTCGAGGAAAACACTAACTGGGACGACATGAAATCGCAGATTGAACAGGCTCGCGCCCAGGGAGAGCAGTTGAGCCGGGATCTCAGCGAAGAGGTTACCAGACACCCGCTGGCCAGCATCGCCATTGCCTTCGGCATCGGCTATATCGCATCCAAAATCGTCAAATGAGAGAGCGGCGACAATGAAAACGACACTCTCTGACTTCGTGATCGCCTTCCTTGACCTGATGGAAGCGGAAGGCCGCACGCTCAAAACAGCCAGCATCCGCGTCGGCTGGGGCATGGCTTTTATTATTCTTGCTACAGTCTTTATCCTCGTTGCCAGCAGCAGTTTCCTGTGGGGAGTCTACCAACTCCTGATTACAGTCGTCTCCCCCCCGGCTGCGGCAATGCTGATTTCGTTATTCGCACTGATTCTTGCTGCAGTGGCGGCAGTGATTGCCAAAAAGGTCTCCCGGTGAATCGAAAACAGGCTAGGGAGAACTTCTCCAATGTGGTCAGTGGAAAACGCCGCAAGGCCAATGTTGACCTGGACGAAGCCAAGGCCAGGTTGCGACGGGTGGACGAGGATTTGGATATCAGCACCTCGCTGCACTATCTCGGCAAGGGCGACCTGAAATCCTCGCTGTTCGCCCTTGCCCCGCTGGCCATCACCCGCGTCAAACAGGAAAACCTGCTGATACCCTTGCTGACACGGGCGTTGCCGCTAGTCAATCAACTGCTTTCCATGAGGAAAAAACCGGGTGCTAAACAGAGAAAAGAAAATGCATAGACAAACCTCGTAACTTCTCAATAACTCCGTGCATTGAATACATTTTGTTAAAAAAGATGTCGTTGCGAGGGATTGGCAATATCAATCAGCGCCTTCCGCCGCCTCTTCCACCACCGCCCCTGCTGCGGCCTCCACCACCGCTTTTACGCCCGCCTCCGCTGCTGCGATTTCTGCTGCTGGAAGCGGCGCGTTTGTTGCCGCTCGAGCGTGTTTGATGTGAGCGGTTGAGGTTGCTCCTGGTTGAACCGCTGCTTTTCTTGTGCTTGCTGGAGGAGTACTTTTTGCCGCTCGTTTTGCCTGCAGCAGGTTTTTTTGCCTTGGCGGCCGCCTTTGGTTTGGCCTTGGTGGCTGCCTTCGGCTTGGCTTTAGATGCAGCTTTTGGTTTGGCCTTGGCGGCCGCTTTGGGCTTCTGCTGAATCGGTGTTTTCACCGCAGCTTTTCCCTTTTTATCTTTCAGAGCGCCTGCACCCGCCTTGCGATCCTTGACTCCGGCGCCTCCCTTGCGATCTTTCACAGCAGCCTGACCTCCTTTTCTATCTTTCAGACCATCTCTCGATGCTGTCTTTCCCTTTCGGTCCTTCAGCCCAGCGGCGCCTGCTTCACGACTCTTCACTGCCTTCCTATCTTTTGCATCAAGTTTGCCGCCCTTACTCTTCTTCCAGCCATCTTTACCGCTGTGCTTTGACCAGTTGGCGCCATCGCGTTTGTAGACGCCGCCATCTTTTCCGGCAAAGAGATTATTGCGATTCCCTTTGGCAACTGTTTTTCCGCCGCGTGAACGCTGGCTTGCCTTTGCCCAGTTGTTGCTCTTTCTGGAAACGGATTTTCCCCAGGAGCCATACGGCGTCCTGGCTACCGCCCCTGTTGTACGACGCTTTGAATACGGACTATAGGAGGAACGTGAAAATGCGCTTCCATAGGGGCCTCTGGCATAGCCGCCACGGTAGTAGCGTCCCGTCCTGGGATTGTAACCGGCCCTTCCGCCAATACCGCCATAGGGCCCATAGTGCCTGGGCCTGCCTCCCCGGTAATAACCTCGTCCATAGCGATAGCGCATGCCGGTTCCGTAACCGTAGTAATGGGAGTGATAATGGTAGTGACCATAGCGGTTATTATTCCAGTAGCTCCCCGCCCACAGACCCAGGCCGAACATCAGCACGCCCGTAGCCGCCACGTAGCTGCCGGAGTAGCCGGAGGTATAACCCACCACGACAGTCTCCGGAGTCGAGTCATACACCTTGACATAGGTGGCGTTGTATTTGGGACTCTCTTCCGGGATAGAGTAGATCGCCTCATCGACTTCCGTCGCTACCGCCCAGGGACCATTTGGCTCACTGGCGACAAACCAGACGCCGTCGACGAGCGCATAGTAGAGGCCGGAGACCAGGAAGACATCGTTGGGAGAGTTGATGGCGTAGGAGACTGCCGGGCTGGTTCCCTTGATCTCCTCAAATTCAGGCTCCCCCTCGTAGACGATCTCGGTGGTCGTATCCTTGCGGCTCACCGTCGCCTTCTGTGGAACCGACGCCAGCAGCACGGCGGCTTCTGCATCCGGGCTTCCAGGCACGGCGCTGAGCGCATCGCTTCTGTTGTGATCCGCCGGAATCTTGAGAAACTCCTCCGGCAGGTCGGCCGATGCCGCGTCCCATGGCCCCTGCAGGTTCTCCGCCCTGAACCAGCGGCCTGCGGTCAGGAAATAGAATTTTTTATCCTCATTGTCGAAAAACAGATCGCTGTCTGTATTGCTGACATACATCAGCTTGGTTCCCGAAACCAGCCCAAACTCGGGCTCGCCGTCTGTCTCGATCAGTTCCGAGGGCTCTGTTGCAACAAAAACCAGATTCAGCTCCTCGGCGGGCTTTCCGGGAATATGCTTCTTGATATCCCCCCAGTTATCATCATCAGGCAGCTTGCTGAATGTATCCGGCAGCTTGTCCGCTTTATTCCACGGCCCCTTGACCGGATCTGCCGTCTCCATCCAGCTCTCCTCATCGAGCAGATAATAGGTGGAAGTAGAGACATCCAGCAGCAGATCCCAGTTGGTATTGACGGCGAACATCAGATCATCGACACCCTCGACCGGCTTGAAGGAGGGCTCTCCCATGAAACCGAGCAGGATGGCTGGTTGGTCGCTATAGAAAATCGGCGGAGGATCGAGGTTGACGTCAACCTCCTGGACATTCTGGCTGCCGGCCTCCAGGTCGGCAACGAGCCGGTCCAGCGCCATGATCATGCTTCCCCCGACAGGAAGCGCCCCGGCCACCAGGTTGCCGGCCTTCGTTGCAATCTCGTCATCGATATCGGGGAAATGCGTTTTGGTGATTGTAAAATCGTCCAGCAGGACTTCATCCTCCTCTTTATTCACGTCTGTCGTGGCCTTGAGATAGATGACGCCATACTGAAACTCGCCACTCCCCTCAAACTGGACAGAGACCGCCGACTTCGCTGTCAGCGTGGTGTAATCCTTCCATTCGTCAAGCTGCGGCTGGTAGAGAACCACATCTCCTCCCTCGCCCTGATACTCCCGCGGCCAGCCAGGTTCCTCAATAGCAGCATCAGCTTTGTCAGCTGCAGCCTCGACCGCCGGTTGTGCGGCCTCTTCCGCCACCAGCGCTGTGGCGCCCATGAATACATAAATGGCAAAGAGTGGAATGTAAAGGCGTTTCATAACATATTCCTCGGGTTAATCAGGATGGGATGTGCGTACCACAGTTGGCAGCTGGGGGATAAGCGGCAGCGACCTCCATGGATGGAGGAAGTGCAATAAGATTGTCCGGAACAATCATTGCCGCATCCACCACGGTTTGGCGTAATGGTGGATGCGGCAAAA